>CAXMLU010000307.1:0-2046 GCA_964194255.1 uncultured bacterium | reverse complement strand
TGACGCGCGAGACGCTCATCGACCGGGTATTGGGTCCTCACTACGTCGGCGATACGCGACACTCGATGTGCACGTGAAGCGGCCCCAGGTCGAGGATCGAGGATGAGCCGGGCGCCCTTGCGGATCGCGACCATTCGCAGGCTGCGCTACAGGTTTGAAGGGCGCGCGTCTAACACACGCGCTCGACGAGTTGTCAGCGGTTGCTTCACGGTCTGAGGCTTCTCGTGCGACGTGGGCGCAACCGGCTAAGGCGGGGTCACCGCTGCGCATCGGCTGCGTGTTTGCGAGCGCAAAGGTTGGCTGCGATCAGCAGCGCGGCCATGGCCGCGGGGATAAGTCCAAGTGCCTGATATCCGAGGGTCTGGCCGAGTTCGCCTCCGGCAATGGGCGCGATGAGGTAGCCGACGATTCCCATCTGGGACCACACGACCATGGCACTGACGATCCGTTCAGTGGGCACCACGTCGAGCAGAAGGCCGGTGGCGCCAGTCTGGCTAATCCCGATACCGATCCCGACCACCGCCAGCGCGCCGAGCCAGGCGCTCACCCCGTTGCTTGCACCGGCGAGCTCGATCCCCACGATGAGCAGTCCCGCGCCGGCGGCCATGGCCCTGCCGGGCGTGATTCGCCCCGCCCCTGCAGAACTGAGGGCTACGACGATGGCCAATGCTGCATAGGTGCCGCCGATCTGCGCCTGGGACAGATGGTGTGAGAAGTGAATGGGCAAGACACCGTCGACCAGGCCGGTCCCGAGTATGGCGAGCATGATCCCGACGGCGGCTACCCAAAAGCCCGGCCTTCGCAACTCTCCTCGGTCCGAGTCGAACGCACGGCGTTGGTGGGGTGCGGGCAAGACGACAGCAAGGGCGCAGCCAACCGCAACAAGAGCGAGGTAGGCGATGAATGGTGCCGTGACGCCACCCAGCGCGCCCAGGGCGGGGCCGACGAGTGCGCCGACCGAGAAGGCCGCGTAGATCCGGCTCATGCACAGATACTCCTGTCCGGGCCACCGCTCCAGCGTGCTGAAGGTGACGCCCAGCCACAGCCCGCCTGAGCCGAAGCCCATCGTGACGCGGGCCGCGACGAACTCAGCGATCGCGCTCGAGGCTATGAAACCGACGGTCCCGCCGGCTACCACCAGGAGTGCGGCGATGAGCGTTGGCCGGGAGCCCAGTCGGCGGATGGCGCTGCCGGCCGCAGCGAAACCGAACAACATGCCGACCGGAAAGCCGGCGACCACGGTGCCGGCGACGAGCGGGCCGGCGTGGGTGGATCGGGCCAATCCGGGTAGCACTGGCCCGATCATGGCGTAGCCAGCCGAGTCGAGTCCGCCAAGCAACAACAGGATCGCGTAGGCCAGCGCCGAGCGATCGACGGTGCGTAGGAATGCCAGGGATCTGCTGCTTTCGTGCTGCCCTGGTGTGTCCGCCGCGCCTCCGATCGGGGCGGACATGCCAAGCGATAACCAACCTCACCCCTCCCCGCGGTCGCTCGAGATGACGCTACAACCAAGCAGGCGCTAGCCGACCCGAGCTGGTGCTATCCACCAGCGACCTCTGCCTACCGGAAATGCTGGGACTGCCAGGGCATGTGCCGCGTCCGAATGGACGCCAGGACCATGCGCTAGTAATGCGGCTCGTCGACGATCGGGATGAGTCGGTTCTGGACGGAGACGACGAAGGAACTCGAAGGCGATCTTGTCTCGGGCGCTGATCAACGGCTCGCCTCAGCGCGTCCCGGCACGGGAGCATCACAGAGCCTCGCCTTTCGTTCGTTGTTCTGCGCACCGGGCCATTGACTGCCGGCTATATATCGATTATCGTCGATTAACGATGAAGGTGGATCGCTATTCGGCTGAGGTGTGGGCGTCGTGGTTCCGGTGCCTGGGTGACCCGTCCCGGGTTCTGCTACTGAACCGCCTCGCCCTGGCCCGCCGCCCGCTGACGGTGGGAGAGCTCGTGGCACAGTCCGATATCGGCCAGTCGACGGTTTCGCACCACTTGAAGGTGCTGGCTGAGACCGGGTTTGTGCTGTGCGAGCGGCGGG
>CAXMLU010000306.1:0-4550 GCA_964194255.1 uncultured bacterium | reverse complement strand
ATGGACGATCCCGTAGGTCTTGTTGAAGTGCTCAGCGCATCTCGCTCGCACGTGGTGGTCGGTGCGCGCATACGGGTAGAAGCGAGCGATGTCAGATTGGTGAGGATCGATCTCCGGCGCGCCGCTAGTCATCCACTCAGCGAGCAGGCGCCCCGCGCCCGGACCCTCCTTGATCCAGATGGCGGCCGCCGACCAGAGGTTGCGCACCTCTACCGTCTCGCCGAGCAACGGGAACCCGTCGGGCGTGAGGGAGAGCAGCCCGTTCACTGCGTACTTGATCTCCGCTGTCGACAGGATGTCAGGCATGAGGTCCAGTGCATCCTCGAGCTGGGGGTCGAAGTCCTCGGCCGTGAACGGCAGCTCCGTCGGCGACATCCGCGCTTCCTTGAGCGTTGGAATGTCCTCGGGTCGGTAGAAGATGGGTCGGTGCGCGTAGGACCCGACCTCCATCGAGCCAGCCGTCTGGCGCTCGTACATGAAGACGTCCATGTCCCGTACGATCGGATATCCGACCTCGTTGCCGGTGGCTTCGAGTATCGGGATCGGGCCGACGTCGATCATCTGGTGGACCGCGGGCGTCAGCGGGATGGTGGCGCCGGCCATGCCGGCGATGCGCGGGCTCCACACCCCGCAGCCGACGACCACATGCTCGGCCTGAATGCGGCCTCGGTCGGTGACCACCGCCTCCACCCGTCCGTTGACGGTCTCGATACCGAGCACCTCGACGTTGGCGAAGGTCTGGAGCGCGCCTTCGGCTGAGGCGGATTCACGAAAGAGGGTCCCAGCCCGCAGGGAGTCCACGACAGACACGCTCGGGGTGTAAAAGGCGCCGAGCACGATGGCCGAGTTGATGAAGGGGACCATCTCCTTCACCTCGGCGGGAGTCATGAGCCACGCGTCCACGCCCCAGGCCGTCGCCGATGTCACCCGGCGGCGCAGTTCCTCCAACCGCTCGGGCGTGCGGGCAATCTCAATTCCCCCGCACGCCACGTTGACGCCCATCTCGATGTATTGGCGCTGGCTGTCGAGGGTGAGGGCGACCATCTCCTTGTTGTGGTCCACGGGGAAGATGAAGTTAGAGGCATGGCCCGTGGAACCGCCCGGGTTGGGCAGCGGGCCCTTGTCGAGCTGGACGATGTCGCGCCAGCCCAACCTGGCGAGGTGGCCGACGACCGAGTTCCCCACGATCCCGGCCCCGATGACCACGACGTTGGCGCTGGATGGAAAATCGGTCACTGTCTGCTCCTGCACTGGGGTTCAATCGGCGGGCTTACTACGATGCGGTAAATCGCTGCTCAGCGAGAAGGAACACTAATCGCCAGCGCCTTGGCGCTGATATGGCTCGAGGGCGGAGACATGGGCGGCGGCAGCCACTACGGCGGAGGCGATGGCGTCGTCCTCCCCGCGCTTGGGGAACCGATAGCTCGGACCATGGCAGTGGATGGCGGCCACGACCCGCCGGCTGGAATCGAATACCGGGGCGGCTACCGAGGTGATGCCCTCATGGAACTCTTCGGCAGTCCAGACATACCCGTCTGTCCGAATGGCGCTCAATCGGCGGCGAAGCTCGGCCGGGCGGGTGGTCGTGTGCGCAGTAAGCCTGGCCAGGCCTGCCGCCAGGTAGGCGTCGATTTCGGCCTGTGGGCGGTAGGCAAGCATCACCAGGCCGGACGAAACCACGTGCAGCGGCAGTTGAACGCCGGTCCAGTCCCGAACCTGGATTTCGTTGGCGGCCTCCACATGATCGAGGTACCGGACGTCGCGATCCTCGCCGATCGAGATACCGGCGGTCTCGCCGACGCCTTCGACCAGCTCGACGAGAAACGGGCGAGCCCGAGCGACCAGGGTCGCGGCCGGGTCTACGGCGACGGCCAGTTCGGAAATTACCGGACCGATCTCGTAGGTGAGTCCGTCAGGTCGAACGACAGCGCCGATCGCTTCGAGGGTGGCCAGGAACCGGGCCACCGTGCTCACCGGCAGATCGACGCGCCGGGCCAGCTCGCTGATTCCCGCCGGCCGCGTACCGACGGCTCGGAGGAGGTTGAATACCCGCTCGACGGACTGGACACCCGACATGGCCATGAGCTTCGATCAGCCGATCTCGTCGGGCATTTCCGCCTTACGGCGGGTAATGAAGTCGTTCAGTTCGTCGTCGATTGCCTCATCGATCGGAGGCGGCTCATACTGCATTAGCTGGGACTTCCAGAGCCGCGTCGCCCGTTGGGCGGCATCCAGGCTGCCGTCCTCGACCCATTGTTCGTAACTCGCGTTGTCAGCGACGGTCGAGCGATAGAAGGCCGATTCGAAGTTGGCCAGCGTGTGGGCCGAACCGAGGAAGTGCTGACCCGGGCCATTTTCCCGGATGGCGTCAAGAGCCTGACCGTTCGGTGACATGTCTACGCCCTTCACGAACGTGTGCAGCATGCCGAGTTGATCCGTATCGAGTATGAACTTCTCGTAGCCGATGCTGAGGCCACCCTCCAGCCATCCGGCCGCATGGAGCACGAAGTTGACTCCGCCGAGAATGGTGGGCTGAAGCGTGTTGGCCGACTCGTAGGCGGCTTGGGCGTCGGGAATCTTGGACGCGGTCAACGATCCGCCCGAGCGGAAGGGCACACCGAGTCGTCGGGCCAGCTGTGCCACCACGTACAGGACGAGCGCCGGCTCGGGTGTGCCGAACGTGGGGGCGCCGGTCTGCATCGACATCGACGAGGCGAACGAGCCGAACACCACGGGCGCGCCGGGCCGGACCAGCTGCACGAAGGCCATGCCGGCGAGCGCCTCAGCCAGTGTTTGGGCCGCCACCGCCGCCGTTGTTGTCGGCGCCATGGCCCCGGCGAGGATAAACGGAGTGATGATGCACGCTTGGTTGTTGGCCGCGTACGCCTGGGCGGCCGAGAGCATCGTGCCGTCCCACACCAGCGGCGACGCTGCGTTTATCAGGCTGGTCATCACCGTGCGCTCGCCCAGGTCCCCTCCAAACGCAATTCGGGCCAACTCGACGCTGTCCAAGGCGCGGTCGCCCGCCGTCACCGACCCCATGAACGGCTTGTCGCTGTACCGGATGTGGGCGTAGACCATGTCGAGGTGGCGCTTGTTGACCGGGACGTCAACGGGTTCGCATACCGTCCCGCCCGAGTGGTGCAGCCAGGGCGACAGGTAGGTAAGCTTCACGAAGTTCTGAAAATCGGCAAGCGTGGCGTACCTCCTCCCACCCTCCAGATCGTGGACGAACGGCGACCCATAGTTCGGAGCCAGCACGGTGGCGTTGCCACCGATCTGAACGTTGCGGGCCGGGTTGCGCGCATGCTGCGTATACACGGACGGCGCCTGCCCGACGAGCTGGCGACACAGGCCGTGGGGGAAGCGCACTCGATCGCCCTGGACGTCCGCTCCCGCGCCCGCGAACGCCTCAAGTGCCATTGGGTAGTCGCGGATGATCACCCCGACGTCCTCCAGGATGATCTCGGCGTTCAGCTCGATCAGCTCGATGCTTTCCTGGCTCAGTACCTCAACCGGCTGGAGGGTCCGCGTGAGAAAGGGAACCGTTTCGACGTGGGCAGCGAGGCGGGCGGCTTGGCGGCCGGCGCGACCTCCGGTGCGGCGAGGCTCAGCACTGGTGTCGGTCATGATGTCTCCTCCAGGTTGGCGACAGGGCGAGTCCGTCGGCGGACTCGGCCCCCTCCGCCCGTTGTTGAGCAGGCTGGCAGTGGCACGACGCGGGCCAGGCGAGCATAGGGATCGCTGGTATGGGGAAAGCCCATCGCCTCCACGAAGTGCTCCTGGAACTTGACTTCCAGAGCGGTCTCAACCTTGGTGATCGTGCGAACCACGGCGTCGATCTCGGCGCGGGCGGACGCCGAGAGCAATGCCATGAGTGCACCCGTGCCGGCCGCGTTACCGATGGAAGCCACCGCCTCGGGGTCGCAATCCGGTATGAGGCCCAGAACAAGGGCGTACGTCGGATCGATGTGACTTCCGAAGGCCCCCGCCAGTTGGATGCGGTCGACGGAATTGATCCGGGCGCGGTCCATGAGCAGCCGGGCCCCGGCGTGGAGGGCGGCCTTCGCCAGCTGAATGGCCCGGACGTCGTTTTGCGTGACCCGGAGTGGCACGGGTCCATCGTGGAGGACGTACGCGAACGTGCGGCCGTCGGCCACGATGCGGTCGGAGCGAGCCGAGAGAGCGCCATCGATCCGCCCGTCGGTAGTGATCACGCCACTCAGGAAGAGCTCGGCGATGGCTTCGATGATTCCCGATCCGCACACGCCCGTGATGCCGGCCGCCGGCAATGCCTCGGCGAAGCCCGGCTCGTCCGACCAGACGTCGCAGCCGATTACCTTCATCCTGGGTATGAGCGTGAAGCGATCGATACGCACTCGTTCCACCGCTCCGGCCGTCGCCCGCTGCCCGCAGGAGATCTGAGCACCTTCGAACGCCGGGCCGGTGGGGCTCGACGCGGCCAAAAGGCCGTGCCGGTTGCCGAGCACGAGTTCGGCGTTGGTGCCGACATCGACGAGCAGGGTGATCAGGTCCGAGCGGTGCGGACC
>CAXMLU010000305.1:0-7454 GCA_964194255.1 uncultured bacterium | reverse complement strand
TCGCGGCGGAGAAGGCCGGCGTGGCGGGCGTGCCCGGCACCACCGAGGTCATCACCTCACCCGATGATGTAGTGGCCTTCGGGGAGAAGTTCGGCTGGCCCGTCGCCGTCAAGGCGGCCTACGGCGGTGGCGGTCGGGGCATGCGAGTGGTCGAGTCCGCCGACAAGGCGGCCGCCGCTCTCGAGAGCGCCCAGCGCGAGGCCGAGAAGGCCTTCGGGCGATCCGAGTCCTACCTGGAGCGCTACCTGATGTGGCCCCGCCACGTGGAGATGCAGGTCTTCGCGGACACACAGGGCAACTGCGTATGGCTCGGCGAGCGCGACTGCTCTTCGCAGCGCCGCCACCAGAAGCTGATCGAGGAGAGCCCGGCACCCGACCTCGCCGACGACGTGCGCCAGGCCATGGGCGAGGCGGCCGTCAAAGTGGCCCGCGCCTGCGGCTACGTGAACGCGGGCACGGTCGAGTTCCTCTACCAGGACGGCGACTTCTTCTTCCTGGAGATGAACACCCGGCTTCAGGTGGAGCATCCCGTCACCGAGCTGGTAGTCGGAATGGACCTGGTCGAGTTGCAGCTGCGGGTGGCGAGTGGCGAGCCCTTGCCGTTCACCCAGGACCAGATCGAGCGTCGGGGCCACGCCATCGAGTGCCGGCTCAACGCCGAGAACCCGGCCAAGAAGTTCATGCCCTCACCCGGCCGGATCACCCGCTTCGAGCGCCCCGACGGGTTTGGGGTACGCGTCGATGCCGGATACAGCCAGGGCGACACGATCAGCCAGTTCTACGACAACCTCATCGCCAAGCTCATCGTCTGGGGCCCCGACCGCGAATCGGCCCGGCGGCGCATGATCCGCGCCCTGTCCGAGACGGTGATCGAGGGTGTGCCCACCACCATTCCCGCTCACCTGGCCATCCTCACCCATCCCGACTTCATCGCCGCCGAGCACTCCACCAAGTGGGTCGAGGAACGCCTCGATCTCTCCGCCCTGGCCGATAGGTCTCCGCCGGCTCCGCCTCCGGTGACGGACGACGAGGTGCCGCGGGTGCAACGCGATGTGGACGTCGAGGTCGACGGCCGCCGGTACAGCGTGAAGCTATGGGTGCCCGATGTCGCCGCCGTCGCCGTCGTGGCCGCCGGGGGTCCCGGCCTCAAGGGTCCGACCCGGGCCCGCCCGGCCGCCGCCGATGGCGGTGGCGCCACCGGGAGCGGCACGGTTCCCGCCGCCATGCAGGGCACGATCGTCAAGGTGCTGGTGGACGTGGGCGACATCGTCGAGGCCGAACAGCCGGTCTGCGTCCTTGAGGCCATGAAGATGGAGAACAACATCGCGGCTCAGAAGGCGGGCAAAGTGACCGAGGTGCGCGTGAAGGCGGGCGACACCGTCGGTGCGGGTGACGTCCTTGTCGTCATCGAGTAGACCTGCGATTCGTGGAGAGCAAAGCCGCGGTCCAGGCCGAGATCGAAGCGGCCAGAGAACACCTGGTCGATCTCAGCCATCGCATCCATGCCCACCCCGAGTTGGCCTTCGAGGAACACGAGTCATCCAAGTGGACGGCCGACGTCCTGGCCAAGGGCGGCTTCGATATCGAGATGGGCGTATGCGATCTGCCCACCGCCTTCCGGGCCAAGATCGGCGACGGTCCTCTGCACGTAGGGATCTGTGCCGAGTACGACGCCCTCCCCGACATCGGTCACGCCTGCGGTCACAACGTCATTGCGGCCGCTGCGGTCGGCGCCGGGCTTGGCCTGGCCCGAGTCGCCGATGACGCCGGCCTGACCGTCACCGTGTTCGGCACGCCCGCCGAAGAAGGGGGCGGCGGCAAGATCTACATGCTCGATCGGGGCGCGTTCGACGGCGTCCACGCCGCCATGATGGTGCATCCCTCCTCCAGCGAAATGGACCGCATGGCGTGCCTGGCCGTGAACCATTTCGATGTCCACTATCACGGCAAGGCCGCCCACGCCTCGGCCTGGCCGGAGCAAGGCATCAACGCTGCCGATGCCATCACGATCGCCCAGACCGCCATCGGCCTTCTGCGCCAGCACATCCACCAAACGGATCGCATCCATGGGATCGTGACCAAGGGCGGCGAAGCGCCGAACGTGGTGCCATCGCACACCATTGCCAAGTTTCTGGTGCGGGCGCAGACCATGGCCGAGCTGGAGAAACTCGAACCTCGGGTCCGGGCCTGTTTCGAGGCCGGGGCGCTCGCCACGGGGTGCACCCTCGAGATCGTCCCGCAAAGCCCGATCTACTCGGAGATGGTCACGGACGACGAGATGGCGACGCTCTACCGGCTCAACGCCGAAGCCCTCGGCCGCGTCTTCCCCGACATCCCCGACTCGGTGAGGCAGCGCACGGCCGGCTCAACCGACATGGCGAACGTGTCATTGGCCATTCCCACCATCCATCCGATGCTCGGTCTCGACAGCTTCCCGGCCGTCAACCACCAGCCCGAGTTCGCCGCCGCCTGTGTCACCGCCATCGCCGACGTGGCCGTCACGGACGGTGCCATCGGTATGGCGTGGACGGCCATCGACCTCGCGTCCACGCCGGCCATCACCGAACGGCTGCTGAACCGGACCTGATCAGCCGGACCTGATCAGTCGGACCTGATCACTCCGCCGCGTCGGCGATGGCCTCGGCCAGCGTCGGATGGACCAGAACGCTCTCCACGATGTCGCTGACCTTCAGGTTGGCGGTCACGGCCAGGGCGATGACAGAAATCAGCTCGGCGGCGTGACGGCCCACAATGGACCCGCCCAGCACCACACCGGTCGCCGGGTCGGACAGGATCTTGACGAAACCCCGCGGGTCGTCGTTGATGAGCGCCTTGGCACTCGCCGAGAAGGGCACCTTGGTCACCCGGATCTTGCGCCCCGTGGCGAACGCCTCGGCCTCGGCCAGCCCGACGTCGGCGATCTCGGGTTCGGTGAAGATGGCCGACGCCGCCTTGTCGTAGTCCAGATGCCGATGCTGGCGAGTGTGCAGCCCCATGACGTGCTCGGCGATCTTGCGTCCCTGCATGGACGCCACCGAGGACAGCGGGAGCTTGCCGGAAAGGTCGCCCGCTGCGTAGATGTGCGGGACGTTCGACTGGAGGTGATGGTTCACGGTGACGTAGCCGCCGTCGTCCATCGTCACTCCGGCGGCCTCGAGGTTGAGTGAGTCCGAGTTTGGTACTGAACCAATAGCCAGCAGGGCGTGGCTGCCCCGGGCCACGCGCCCGTCGTCGCAGCGCACCGTCACCTCGTCACCGTCGCGGTCAACTCCGACGGCCCTCGCCCCTTTGAACAGCTTCACTCCCCGGCGCAGCAGCTCATCCTCCAGGGCGGCGGCGACCTCGGCGTCCTTGGACGGAAGGACCTGCTGACGGCTCACGATGAGCGTGACCTTGGAGCCGAAGGAACTGAACATGTGCACGAACTCGACACCCGTGACCCCGGAGCCGATGACGATGAGATGTGAAGGCAATTCGGGAGGTGGGTAGGCCTGCCTGGTGGTGAGCAGGCGATCGCCGTCGGGCTCACACCAATCCGGGATGCGGGGCCGGCTGCCCGTAGACAGCAGGATCGCGTCGGCGGTCAACTCGTGCAGCCCGTCCGCGGTCTCGGCCACCACCTCGTGCGGCCCCTTCAGCCGGCCGGTGCCTCGGATGAGACGGACACCCTGGCTGTCAAGCAGCTGGCAGATGTTGCGATTGAGGTGATCGCCGATATCTCCGAGACGGCGGCGTTGCGCGTCGAGTTCGAGGGTGGCTTCAGTCGTCGACAGCCCCATGCCGCTCAGTCGCCTCGAGAAGAGCATGGCCCCGCCGGTCGCGATCATGGCTTTGGACGGGATGCAGTCCCAGAGGTGCGCCGCCCCTCCGATGATGTCCTTCTCGATTAACGTCACCTCAGCACCGAGGCGCGCCGCGTACGTGGCCGCCGTGTTGCCACCGGGACCCCCGCCGACGATGACGAAGCGGACGGCCATCAGCGGGTGGGCTGATACGTGCCGAAGGTCCGACGCAGTACGTCGCTGACTTCGCCCAGGGTGGCCTGCCGGCGCAGCGCTTCTTTCATCGGTACCAGCAGGTTCTGGGTGCCCTGGCTGGCCGCCTCGAGATCGGCCAGCGCGGCGTCCACGCCCGCCTGGTCGCGTTCGGCACGCGTGCGCCGCACCCGTTCGACCTGCTGGCGTTGCAGCTCCGGATCAATGGGAAACACCTCGGTCGTCGCGTCGGCATCCACGAACCGGTTCACGCCGACGATCACCTTGTTGCCCGCGTCCACCGCCTTGGTGTAGGCGTAGGCCGCCTGTTCGATCTCGTCCTGCATGAATCCGGCCTCGATGGCGGCCACCGCTCCACCCATGCCGTCGATCTTCTCCAGGTAGGCCCACGCCGCCGCCTCGACGTCCTCCGTCAGGCGCTCGACGAAGTAGCTGCCGGCCAGCGGATCGACGGTGTCGACCACCCCTGACTCATGGGCGATGATCTGTTGGGTCCGCAGGGCGAGTGTGGCCGCCTTGGCGGTGGGGAGGCCGAGCGCCTCGTCGAACCCATTGGTGTGCAGGCTCTGCGTCCCCCCGAGCACGGCGCCGAGAGCCTGCAGGGTGGTGCGCACCAAGTTGTTCTCCGGCTGTTGCGCGGTGAGCGTCGATCCGCCCGTTTGGGTATGGAAGCGGAGCAGCTTGGAGCGTTCGTCGGTCGCCCCGAAGCGCTCGGTCATGATCCGGGCCCACATCCGCCGGGCGGCCCGGAACTTGGCCACCTCCTCGAACAGGTTGTTGTGCGCATTCCAGAAAAAGCTGAGCCGGTTGGCGAACTCGTCCACGTTCATCCCGGCCGCGAGTGCCGCTTCGACATAGGCGATGCCGTTGGCCACCGTGAACGCAATCTCCTGAACGGCGGTCGATCCGGCCTCCCGGATGTGATAGCCGGAGATGGAGATGGTGTTCCACGCCGGCAGGTGCTCGCGGCAATAGGAGAAGATGTCGGTGATGATCCGCATGGAGGGCCGCGGCGGGTAGATATACGTGCCGCGGGCTACGTATTCCTTCAGGATGTCGTTCTGAATGGTGCCGCCCAGCTTGGCCGGATCAACGCCCTGCTCCTCGGCGACGAGCTGGTACAGCAGGAGCAAGGTGGACGCGGTGGCGTTGATGGTCATCGACGTCGTGACCTGGTCGAGGGGCAGATCGGCCAGGAGCAGGCGCATATCGTCGATGGAGTCGATGGCCACGCCGACCTTGCCGACCTCACCCTCGGCCCGCGGGTGGTCGGAGTCGTATCCCATCTGGGTGGGCAGATCGAAGGCGCACGACAGGCCGGTGGATCCGTTGGCGAGGAGCAACCTCCACCGTTCGTTGGTGGCCTCGGCGCTGCCGAAACCGGCGTATTGCCGCATCGTCCACGGCCGGCCGCGGTACATGGTCGGATAGACGCCGCGGGTGTAGGGATACTCGCCGGGGCGGCCGAGGCGGGCGCCGGGATCCCATCCCTCGAGATCGTCGGCCGTATACAACGGCTGGATGGCGATGCCGGAATCGGTGTGGCGCTCATCGATGGCCATGGCCTCAAGGTTAGGGAAAGAACGGGGGGGCCGTTTAACCTGCGCCTCGGCGCCAAGCCGGCGCCTGACCTGCTGTTTCGTTGCTCACCGTTACTTACGGCTACCTAGCGAATCTCTCCACACCGCGGACTAGCCGCGGACTTTCCGCGGACCGCCAAGCCGCCCAGTGGCTCGAGCCCACTTCTCGACCTCGGCCCAATCCCCGATGAGCGCTGTCTTGAGGCTGGCCACCGGCTTGGGGAAGTCGGGGTATCGGTTCCGGCAGTGGTGGACGACCTGCGCTGACGTCGAGGCGTATGGCGATCTCGGCGGCGCCTACGAGCTGGTCCACGTCCACTCTCCTGCCCACGGAGACACGCTAGGGACAGCCGGGGTCTTCCGGCCATCCGGACGACCGGCTTCGATGGTACCCGCCTCGCCTTTCAATCGCCTGTCGAGAGCCCGGTACTGCCCCCCTGTCACGTTTGTCCGCAGTTCGGCCCGGGTATCGATTCAGCCAATCGGGCAGCGCCAGAGGACGGGTCCCTGCCGACGAAAGGGATGGCTGCCCGTGGATGACGAAACGCCCGCCAAAGATCCTGTCGAGCAGCTGGCGGCAGATGCGTCGGCACCGGACGTTTTGGACCTTGCGGCAGAGGAACGTGACCTGGCAGCGTTGGATCGCGACGAGGCTGCCGAGGACCGTGACACGGTGTCCGCTGGTGAGGCGCAACGGGCGGCCGAGGATCGCACACTCGCGAAGGCGGATCGCGCCGCCGCAGCGCTCGACCGTCAAGAAGCGGCGTCGGACCGCCGCACGGCCACGAAGCAACTCCAGAACACCTACCGCGATGACCTTACCGGCACGTTGGCGCGGGACGCGGGTCGCGAGCAGCTGAGTCATGCGGTGGATCGGGCGCACCGAGACGGGGCGCCGCTGGTCATCGCCTACCTCGACGTTGACCACTTGAAGGAGGTCAATGATGCCCACGGTCATGCTGCGGGTGACGGTCTGCTGCGCAAGGTAGGTTCGTCGCTGCGAAGGGGTCTGCGCTCGTATGACGTGGTGGTGCGCAACGGCGGTGACGAATTCATTTGCGCCCTACCGGGCTGTCACCTCGCCGAAGCAGAGCGACGCTTCACCGACGTGGGCAAGGTCTTGTCGAGAGCCATTGCGGGAGCTTCGGTGAGTGTCGGCTTAGCCGAACTGCGGAGAGAAGAAAGCGTCGAAGAGGTGATTGCTCGTGCGGATCGTGAGATGTACGACCACCGAAGAACCCACGGACCGGGGTCCGGCGCAACGTAGAAACCTCGTAACAGTTCACGTCGCGCCGGGGAGCCAGGCGTGACGGTCGAACAGGAGGCGTAGCCCCGGCGAGGATCCAACCGACCGTGACATACAGAGCGTAAGACAACCGACGCCGACGTTGAGGCGAGGCTGGAACGTCTCGAGGCCGACGGTGCGAACATCGAAGCGATCGGACCGAGGTTGGATGCCCTTCTCCCTCGGCTCGATGCGATCATCCGGCAGCTCGACGAGGCCGAGCAGTTCCTGAGCGAGGCCGACTCCCAATCCGCGGTCGGCGTCGGCCGATCGGTAGTTACTTCATCGCCCCGGTTCCTGCTCCCCAGCTGGCCGGGGCGATGGCGCGCCCGGGGCTCCGGTATCGAGGAGACCCACGCTAACGGCTGCGCCGCATGGCCTGATGACCGAGGGGTCATCAGGCCTCTCTGAGACAGCGGTTGAAGCTTGCTGAGGGTGGAGAATTGGATCGGCTACGCCGGCCCGTCGTCTGAGCGTTCCAGCACGGTTGTCACGTTCCGGAGTGCATAACGGCACTTACAGCCTGGGCTGTTCACCCGCTTGGTAACGGACGGCAAACGCCATGAGGGGTTGAGTCCCGCGCGGTGGTGTACG
>CAXMLU010000304.1:0-1619 GCA_964194255.1 uncultured bacterium | reverse complement strand
CGTATGGACTCCACAACTGTCCGCCCCGAAAGCGTAATCTCCGGGCGGTGACACCAGCGATGACCAAGGCCTCAGCCCTTATCCTCCGGCCGGCCCGAACCAGCAGTGCAGCCCTGGCGGCGTCGGGTCTCGGCATCGCTCTGCAGCCCCGAGGGGCGGGCGCCGCGCTCGACCTTGCGGCGTCCTCAAGCCGTGGGGAGCGACAAGCTGGTCCAGTTCCGGTGTCGACGCTCGACGCTCGAGTGGGTCTTGCATCGAGCCCCCTTGGAGCCAGCGCGGCGTCGAGCTTTACGACCAGACAGAGGTGCTGGGGCTGGTCGCTGCGAGCGCGGTCCCGGGTCGGGTCGTTGGCATCCGCACCTCCGGCGGCGAGGTCGCCGCGGATCTTGTGGTTGACGCGTCGGGACGGCGCACACCGTTTGGCGGGTGGTGTGCCGACGCCGGGCTGCCGACACCAGAACAGGTCTCAGTCGATACCCGACAGGTGTATTTCACTCGCTGGTTTCGCCAGCGCGACCCAAGACGCCGTTCGCTGTTTCTCGCGATGAGCTGTCGTTTGCTTTGCGACGATATATGGCGCTCCTGCGGACACGGGTTGGTTTTCGGTCACCTTCTTTTCGCCTGCGGGCGACGCCGAGTTGCGCGCCGTTCTGATTGACCCTGACCGGTTTATTGCCGCCGCGCGTACGGTCGCGCGTATCGCCGCTCTGATCGAGGGCGACGTGGCCGACCCTCATGGCGACGTGCTGTTCATGGGCAGGCTGAGCAACCACCTTCGGCGTTGGGTGGCGACCGGCCCACCGTCTGGACTGGTCGCGTTGGCCGATGCCGTGGTGTGCACGAACCCGACATGGGGTCGAGGTGTCGCCCTTGCCAATGGCGAACGCGGCCATACTCATCGATGCCATCAGCGAAACCGACGATCCTGTGAGGTTGGCCGCGCGTCTCCATCGGCGTGCCATCGACCAACTCGAACCGTGGTTTCACGACACAGTCACACTCGACAACGACACAAACGCGCTGTGGACCCGAGCACCGCCTCCTGTCGTGCCCGGTCCCACCGTCCGTTCTCACACTCCGAGACGCTCGCTGCGGCGCGTATCGACCCCCGTCCTGAATGTGGCTTATACCCGTTATCGGAACCTTCTGGAAGCACCCTCCAAGTTCTGGACAACACCCTCAACGCGGCGCGGGTCGCGGCCGCTCTAGCTGACGGAGAGCCAGACGCCACGCTCAACACGCCCTCCCGTGACGACATTGCCGGTGTCGCGTGACGCAATGCAGCCGGTCTGGGGCCGTGCCGGAGTCAAGGGTCTCCAACGGGCGGTATCCGAAGCCGGGACTCCTTTTCCGTTGAACGGGGAGGCGTGAGACACGCGCCGCCGGCGATGACATGTAACACCCACAGAATGGGCGGTGGCCGTCGATCGCGGCCGGTCTCAGGTCGTAGGTCGACCCGCGGCTCACACTCGACGACCAGGGGCCGCTGACCTGTTCGCCGGCGCAGCTGTCACGGCGGCGGCCGCTGCCGTCTCGCGGCTGAGGAACGCCCCAAGCTCCTGGATCGTGGTCATGAGCGGCGCCGGGAAGACGACCGTCGTGTTCTTGTCGACGCCGAT
>CAXMLU010000303.1:0-1656 GCA_964194255.1 uncultured bacterium | reverse complement strand
GCACTGTTGGTACTTCGACGACCAGCTGGAGATCTTTAGCCATCAGGAGCGGGCGCGCGCTTCAGGAGTCCCTCGCAGTACGCCGCGAGTCCGGCGGTCCCCAACTCCAAGTGGAGATTCCGGAGCGCGTCCACCCGAGCCTCGGGCCCGGGAGTTCTCTCGGCGGTGGTATTACCACTCTCTGTGACCATAAGGCTGGATTGTGGAGGGGGGATCGGTCCCACGCAAAAGCCCGTTGTGGGGACGTTCCTGCGCAATCGGACGGTGACACAAGTTCCGATTGGACCAGCTGAGCGGCGACGGCGCGTCGCTGGTAACTTGCGTGGCCACCATGAAGGCATTGCGCCGTGCCCTGCTCGCCCTCGGTGCGGCAGGGGTGTTTGCCGCCGTGGTTCGGTTGCGCGGTACGGGCGGCACCCCTCCCCAAGGGGGCGGCTGGCGGGAGCTCTCCGGTCCGGATCTCCGGTAGCGCGGACCGGGTGAGGGTGGGCGGGGTGCCGTGGTGAAAGCGCTGGTCGTGGGCACGGGCGCGGTGGGTAGTCGGGCGGCCCGCCAACTGCTGAGCCTCGGGGACCTAAGGGAACTGGCCCTCTTCGATCCGCAGGCGGCGCGCGCCCACGCCGTGGCCGAGGCCCTGGCCTCCCCTGAGCTCGTGACCGTGGTGGCCGACGCCGGACCGGACGGCATTCCGGCCGACGCCGTCGGCGCGGCCGACGTGGTGGTGGTGACCCGGCCCTTCGGCCATCGGCAGGTGGCCGAGATCGCCCTGGAGCGAGGGACCCACGTGGTGTCGAGCGCCGACAGCATCCCCGACGTCCGGGAACTCCTGGACCTTGACGCCGAGGCGCGGGAGCGAGGGCTCTCGGTGGTGGTAGGGGCCGGCTTCGCGCCCGGCCTGAGCTGCATCCTGGCCCGGCACGCCGCCGCCGGCTTCGACGAGGTGCACGAGGTGCATGTGGCCAGAGTTGGAACGGGTGGGCCGGCCTGTGCCTCGCAGCACCACGACGCGCTGGGCGATGACGCCATCGATTGGAGGGACGGGGCGTGGGTTCGGCGCCGAGGCGGATCCGGGCGGGAACTGTGCTGGTTCCCCGACCCCATCGGCGGACGGGACTGTTACCGAGCCGGCCTGCCGGACGCGCTTCTCCTGGTTCCCGCCTTCGGGCCGGTGCGGCGGGTGACCGCCCGGTTGGCGGCGTCCCGGCGCGACCGGCTCACCGCCCACCTGCCCATGCTGCGCCCTCCGCATCCCGAAGGCGGACTCGGCGCAGTGCGAGTCGAAATCCGCGGCCGGCGCGGTCCGGTGCGCGATGCCTACGTGCTGGGCGCCATCGACCGCCCGGCGCTGGCGGCGGGGGCAGTCGCCGCGACGGCCGCGACCTGGGCGGCGGCGGGAAAGCTGTCCCGCCGCGGAGCCGGGGGCCTCGGGGAGCTGCTCGAGGACCCCGTGCCCTTCCTCCGCGACCTGGCCGATCGGGGCGTGCGGGCGGCCGTCTTCGAGGGCGGCTCGCTCGCGGTGCAGACGCTCCCGTTCCCCCCGACCTAAATTCCGAGCGACTACGGCACGGCGGCCATGCCGACGACCGGTCGGTTGAGGTGGGTGGCGCCGGTGGAGCCGTCGAACTCGGCGTCCCCGAAGGCGAAGATGCCGCCGTC
>CAXMLU010000302.1:0-2038 GCA_964194255.1 uncultured bacterium | reverse complement strand
CCCCGCCTCTTCCCAACCGGAGGCGGGCAACGGCAAACTGGCCGCCCACGGAATCCTGGCCAAGCTGAGTTGGGCTCTGCGGTCGGAGCCAGGCGACGTGCGCCCGCACAACGAGGACTACGCGGCCAGCTTCGCCCCCACGTCGCCAGACGACGCCTGGGACCGCGGCCCGCTCTTCGTCGTATGCGATGGCCTCGGCGGTCATGCCGCGGGTGAGGTGGCCAGCCGGCTGGCCGTGGATGCGGTGCTGGCCACATGGTGCAACGGCGCTCCGGCGGCGCCGCATCAGGGCGTCCGCGCCGCGGCGCGGGCCGCCAACCTGGCGGTCTACGATGCCGCCCTCACTCAGGGTCAGCGCGGCATGGCCACCACACTGGTCGTCCTGACCCTCGCCGGCCGGGAGGCCATCATCGCCCACGTCGGGGACAGCCGGGCTTACCTGGTTCGGGGAGAGAATTGCCAGCAACTCACCGCTGATCATTCTCGCGTCGGCGAGATGCTCCGCCTCGGCCTCCTGACTCCCGAGCAAGCGGCCAACCATCCGGGCCGCTCCATCCTGACTCGCACCGTCGGCACCGACCCGATCGTCCAGGTCGACCTGGCCCGTCACGCGGTGGAGGCCGGCGACACGTTCGTACTCTGCTCAGACGGCCTCTGGGATTCGGTGTCGCGCAGCGAGATGGCCGAGTACTGCGGGGCGATCGGCTCGGCCGAAGTCCCGACCGTGACCGCCGCGGCTGACCGGTTGGTTGCCCTCGCCCTGGAACGGGGCGCCCCTGACAACGTCACCGTCTGCGCCGTGCGGGTGAGTTCGGACCGGCCCATCCCGTCCGCCGGAGTCCGGCGATCCCTATTCCGGAGAGGGCGGGGCTGATGCGATTCTCGCCGGGGCAGATGGTCGACCAGTACGAAATCATCGAGCCGCTCGGGGAGGGCGCGTACGCCGAGATCTACCGGGCCCGGGATACGGCCACCGGTACCGACGTCGTGCTGAAGTCGCCCAACCCGACACTGTTCGCCGATCCCGCGCTCTTCAGCCGTTACCAGCGGGAAACCGAGGTCGCCAAGCGTCTCCACCATGCCGGGGTGCAGCGTTCTCTTGACCTCGGAACGGTGCGGTCCGAGCCCTATCTGGTGCTGGAGTACGTCGAAGGGGAGAACCTCCGCCGGCGCCTCCGCCGCTTCGAAGGCCCGTTGCCTCTGGACCTGGCGTTGGATTGGGGCCGGCAGCTGGCGTCGACGCTGGCGTACCTCCACGGCCAGGGCATTGTGCACCGCGACCTGAAGCCGGAGAACATCCTGGTCACCCCGGACGACCAGCTGAAGATCGCCGACTTCGGCACGGCGATGTTGACCGGCGCCCGGCGCCTGACGTGGAAGCATCTGTCGGAGAGCCTGGGCACGCCGGACTACATGAGCCCTGAGCAGGTGCAAGGCGCGCGGGGAGACGCCCGCAGCGACATCTACAGCTGGGGGGTGATGATGTACGAGTTCCTCACCGGCCGGCTGCCCTTCGAGGGCGACAACTGGATGGCGGTCATGGCCGGAAAGCTGCAGCGGACGCCGGCGCCGATTCGGCAGTACCGTCCTGACGTGCCGCCTGCCCTGGAGGCCGTGGTGCTCCACGCCATGCGCCGATTCCCAGAGAACCGCTACGCCTCCGCCGCCGAACTGCTCGCCGACCTCGACCGGCTCGACACGCTCCTGCCGACGCAATACGACCTGTCGCCGGAGGAGCCGATCGGCGGTGTCGCCGCCATCGATTCGGCCCGACGGCTCTGGGCGCTCGTCGGCATGATCGCGGTCGGATTCATCGCCCTGGTGGCGCTCATCATCACCCTCACGGTGGTGTTCAGGTGACGGCCTGGGGGGTGCCGGCCGGCGTGGGTTGGGTGCGGCTCGTCTTCGTGGATGTCTTCGGTGGCGCCCATTCCGTGCAGCTGCCGGCCCATCGCTTCGCCGACGCGGTGGCGAGCGGAGCCCCTTTTGACGGGTCGGCCCTCGAGGGCCGGGCCCGCCACTTCGAGGCCGACATGTT
>CAXMLU010000301.1:0-3319 GCA_964194255.1 uncultured bacterium | reverse complement strand
GTAGTCGGCGCAGGCGGCGAGGAAGCGCACCACGATCGTGTCGTACGTCTGGTCGGAGTGGGCCGACATGACGGTGGCGCTGCCCACGGCCAGGTCCTCGAGGACGTTGCGCTTGTGCTCGCTGACGTACTGCTCGATCTGGACGTTGTGCTGCTGCCAGAGCCCGTCCGCCATCACCCTCCGGCTGGTCTCCGGCTTGAGCTGCGTCCACGCCTCTTGCACGACGAAGAACGCTCGCTGGGTGTCAGCCAG
Organism: uncultured bacterium; assembly: GCA_964194255.1. Lineage (GTDB taxonomy): Bacteria > Actinomycetota > Acidimicrobiia > Acidimicrobiales > CAXMLU01 > CAXMLU01. Next base: position 3,067 of record CAXMLU010000301.1, on the reverse strand, counting down.
GAACGCCGACTCATCGAAGGCGGGATCGTGGGCCTGGATGGCGATGATCCCGGCCTGGGCCGGCTCCATGCCGCCGCCGAGCCCGCCGCTCCCGGGCAGCAGGCCACCCCGGACGTCGGATTCCGGGATGGTCGGCACCTGGGGTCGGCCCCAACTCTCCACCTGCTGTTCGGTCAGCAGACCTCCTCCGGATCCGCCCGCACCGCCGACGGCCATCGCTCCCCCGCTGAAGCCGCCCCGCCGGCGGGCGCCGAGCACGGCTACGAAGAAGACGAACGCGATCAGGATGAGGACGATGAAAATCACGACGAAGATCAATGCGCCTCCGCCGCCGCCACCTCCGCCGCCAATGAACACCGGTCCCCCGCCGCCACCGAAGTGCACGCCGCCGCCACCGCCACCTCCACCGCCTCCGCCGAAGGAATGACCGCCGCCGGCCCGGGCCAGCAAGCGAGGAAGCGAAAACATGCTCAGGCTCCCACGGGCGGCTCAGGAGTCGGGCTGGCGGCCGGCTCGCTCCCAGCTGCGGCCGCCGCCGGCGCCGGCGCCACGGCTTGACCGCACGACGGGCAGAACTTGGCGCCCTCCGCCAACTCGCTGCCGCACGATGCGCAGTGGGCTGGCCCGGCCGCCAGGGCCGAACCGCAGGACGCGCAGAACCTGGCGCCCGGGGCGTTCTGGGCGTGGCAGGACGGACAGTCGACGGCTGGCGGGGCCAAGGACGTCCCACAGGAGGCACAGAACTTGGCCCCGGGGGCGTTGGCCGTCTGGCACGACGGGCAGGTCACCGTGCCCGAGCCGCCCGGCTGTACGAAGCCGCCGCCGCCGCCCACAAAGCCGGGACCCGGAGGCGGGGTAGGCCCGGGCGCATACGGCGCCGCGGCCTGCCCGCCCATGCCCATCCCAGCGGCGATGAAGGCTCCACCGACTGACCCGCCGCCCTTGGCCATGCCCTCGCCGGCGCCCTTCATCATCTCGCCCGACGCATACTGCTGGAAGCTGCCGGCCAGCCGTGAATAGGCCGTGTCTTTGGCCAGGCCCTTGAGCTGGGTCTCATCCTCATCGGACAGGTTGACGTCGAAGTTCCCCATGCGGACGATGGCCAGTCCGTAGGTGTCAAGCTGGCCGTTGCCGGCGTCGATCACGGCCCTCTCGATGTCGGGCGTGTAGGCCGACAGTCCGAGAATGGGCCAGCCGTTGCGCACGATCTCCTGGGTCACGCTCGTGCGCATGACCTTGAGCAGCTGCTCGGCGATCCAGTCGGTGATCTTCTGGTTGTCCGTGACGTCGACGGTGCCGGTCAGGTTGAGGATGAGCTTAGCGGGATCCACGACCTTCATCGAGTAGTCGCCGAACACGCGCAGCGTGATGATCATGCCGGTCTGGGGATCCTGCACGTCGTCGATGCGCCCGCCGAAGGCCTGCCCCGTGTACTCCCGGGTGCCGACGAAGTAAAGCTCGGCGCGGTAGGCCTTGCCCCCGCTGAGGGTGTCGATGATCGCCCCCAGGAAGGGCAGCTCGTTGGCATCGATCTGATGCTTGCCTGGTCCGATCTGGCCGATGACCTGACCCTGGTTGACGAAGAGGGCGATCTCGTCGGGCTCGACGATGGCGCGGGTGAACTTCCGGATGCTGACGTCCGGCCACTTGAAGACGATCTGGCCCTTCCGGTTGTCCGGAACGGCGATGAATTCACGACTGAACAGGCCCACTCGGCCCTCCCGGGGTTTGTTCTCTGGCTCTGAGTCGTTCGGCCGGCGACGGTCGCTGACCGCGTCACGACGTTATCCCCCAAGGGTACCGGGCGGCGGGACCAACCCTCCGGCGGCCGCTCGATCCCTTGGCCCTGGCTTGACACCCGGCCGCCCGCCGGTCGAGGATAATACGATCGTGGAATCTTCGACCGTGTCGATTCCGACCAGAGTGCTGGCCCTCGGGATGGCCCACGAGGACGGCACCCTTCTCGCCGAGGAGCTGTATCCGGTCGCAGAGGCCTGCGGGCAGACCACCGACCAGGTGCGCTCCTGCCTGCGCCGGCTGGTGGCCGAAGGCCTGTTCGTTCGCACCGGGGGTCGCTCCGGCGCGGCTCGTTTCGAGGCCACCGAGGCCGGCTTGGCCGAGCTTGGCAAGAGTCTCGAGCGCCATCGGCTCGCTTATCTCCAGGACGCCGCCGGGAGAGGCTGGGACCGCCAGTGGCGCCTGGTGGCGTTCGCCGTGCCGGAGGAGCGTCGGGCGGCTCGCGACGCCTTCCGCGACCGGCTGATCGAGCTCGGCGGGGCGGCCATCCAGGGCGGCCTGTACGTCTCCCCGCACGCATGGTGGATGAAGGACGCCATAGCCGAGGCCGACCGTCTCGGCTTGCGCCCATCGGTCACGGTCAGCACGACCGACGAACTGGAGATCGGCGGCGAACGGGATCCGCGGGTTTTGGCCCAGCGGCTGTGGCGCCTAGACGACATGGCCGTCAGGTACGAAGCGTTCGTCCTGCGCTACCAGGCCGTGCTCGACTTCCTGTCCGACCTCAAGGAGCGTCGGGAACGCCTGGCGGACGCGCAGTTCCTCCCCGGGGCATTGAGCATGGCCGTCGCCTTCCAGGATTGTTTCGCCACCGATCCCCTGCTCCCGCCTGAACTACTGCCCCGCCCGTGGCCGGGTCGAGCGGCGCGTGAGCTCACCGTGCGCAGCCGCCGGTTGGCCCTGACCCTCCGCCTGGCGCACGGGCGGCCCGCCCTCTTCCGCTTGTTCGACGAGGCGACGCAGATCGTCCCGTAGCCGCCGTCTTGACGTCACCAAGAAAGGATCACGATGCGGTTCGGCATTTTCTACGAGCACCAGCTCCCCCGCCCCTGGGCCGAGGGCGACGAGCACCGCCTTCTGAAGGACGCCCTCGAGCAGGTGGAACTGGCTGACCGATTGGGCATCGACTACGTGTGGGAGGTCGAGCACCACTTCCTCGAGGAGTACTCACACTCGTCGGCGCCGGAGGTGTTCCTCGCCGCCGCCAGCCAGCGGACCAGCCGGATCCGGCTCGGTCACGGTATTGTGCAGTTGCCGCAGGAGTTCAACC
>CAXMLU010000300.1:0-4579 GCA_964194255.1 uncultured bacterium | reverse complement strand
CCCGTACGGCGAGCGCCAGGCATGCGAAACCTGTGGCCGGTGGTGGTCGACGAAGCAGATCCCCGAGGCCGACTACCGGGCGGTGCTCGCCACCCGCCGCCGCTTCCGACAGAACGAGGTCAGCTTCGTCCTGGTCGCCCTCGGGGTGGCCACCGCCCTGCTGCTGGTCGGGCGCAACGCGCCACTCATCATCTCCCTGCCGGCGTTCGCGCTGGCCTGGGCCCGCTACTTCCGGCCCTGGTGGCGTCAACGCAAGCGCAAGGCACTCGAAGGTCTGCCGGTGTGGGACCTCCAGCCGGAGGGCGGTCCGGACAGCTGAGGTCGGCGACCCGCTTGTCTCCTCTGAGCGGACGATGTTTACTGTCATGAAACCGCGGTGGGGTCGCTGTCGAGGCTGACGGCGGTCGCCATGAGGGGAGGGCACCACGATGGCCACAGACCTCGAACAGTTCCTGGACACGCCAGGGCGGGATGTCGCCGTCAAGGATGTTCGCCGCCGTATCGACGAGGCCGGCGTGACCTACCTCTACTACGAGTTCATCTCGGTCACCGGCCGAATTATGGGAAAGGGCATTCCCGCCGACCACTGGGAGAGGATCGCCGGCAAGGGCTTCCAGCTCGTCTACGGCTCCACCGCCAACCTCTTCACCGACCGGAACGGCGAGTACATCGGCTACGGCCCCGAGGCGCGCGAGCTGGTGGGACTGCCTGAGCCGGAGACGTTCTGCGTGATGCCGTGGGATAACAAGGTGGGCCGGGTGTTCTGCACGCTATTCCGAGGCCGCGAGGAGGAGGTCGACGGCGGCGCCTTCCTGACCTCGGATTGCCGGGGCAACCTCAAGCGCATCCACGATCGATTCACCGCCAGCACGGGTTTGGAGATGCGCATTGGGTGTGAGCCGGAAATGATGTGGCTCAAGCTCGGCCCCGACGGCAAGCCGTCGATCGAGGGCATGACCAAGCCGTATTGCTACCACATCGATCAGTTCTCTGAACTCCAACCGATCATCCACAAGGTCATCGAGTACAGCAAGGCCATGGGGCTGGACATGATCCAGGGAGATCACGAGGACGCACCCGGCCAGCTCGAGCTCAACTTCCAGTTCGACAAGGCTGAGCTGACGGCGGACCGATTGTCCACCTACCGTCAGATCTGCAAGCAGGTCGGTCGCGAGATGGGCGCCTACCCCTGCTTCATGACCAAGCCCTTCATGGGGGTGTCAGCCAACGGCTGCCACCACAACTTCTCCCTCTGGAAGACCGACGGGTCCGAGACAAATACATTCCTCCCCGACACCGACAACGTGCAGATGCCAGGCAAGGTCGGCCTCCAGGCGCTGGGCGGGATCCTCAACCATCTCCGGGCCCTCACGTGTATCTCGGCGCCGACGGTCAACTCGTACCGGCGCTATGCGGACGCTGGCTTCTGGGCTCCCGTGTTCTGCGACTGGGGTTTCCAGAACCGGACCACCGCCGTTCGCGTCAGCGCACCCGGCCGGTTCGAGTATCGATCGGTGGATTCATGCGTCAACCAGTACCTGTCGATGGCGGGCCTCCTCGTGTGCATGCAGGAAGGCATCGAAAACGACCTCGATCCGGGTCAGCCCGAGGAGCGCAACATCTATGAGGCGATAGCGGGGGGCAAGAAGGTTCACCGTATCCCCGCCACCCTTGGCGAGGCGCTCGAGGCCCTCGAGGCCGATGAGCTGGTCAAGTCGGCGCTCCCCGGCGACATGTACCGGGTGTTCAAGCACTACAAGGACGACGAGTGGATCCGCTTCATATCCACTGTGTCCGACTGGGATATCAAGGAGTACCTCGACGTTCTTCCGTGACCAAGAGGTAGTCACGACATCGACGAAAGGAGGGCAGCGGACATGTGCGGCATCGCCGGCATCATTCATCGTGATGGTCCCGCGGACATCGGGGCGGAGACGTCTCGGATGCTCCAGTCCATGAAGCACCGCGGCCCCGATTCCACTGGCTATGCCCTCTACGGGCCCCCTACCGACCAGGTCGTCATTCGTTTCAAGCTGGCTGATGCCAACGACAAGCGCGACTTCGACTTCGACAGGCGCCTTGAGCGTCACCGGCAGGAAGTCGAGTCGCGGCTCGGGAAGATCGGCGCGACGATCGACAAGGTCGAGGGTGAGACGCAGTACGCCTACCGCGCCTCGGTGGGGTTCACCGGTGACCTCAAGTCTCTGGCCGACTACCTCGAGGACATCCCCGATTGCGAGGTGCTGTCGCTTGGACACTCGCTGGAGATCGTCAAGGACCTCGGCGACGCCGAAGAGGTGGCCGCCCAGTACCGGCTGGTGGGCTTCCGGGGCACGCACGCCATCGGACACGTGCGCATGGCGACCGAATCCGACGTCGACATCTCCGGCGCCCATCCGTACTGGGCCTATCCCTTCAGCGACGTAGCCGTGGTGCACAACGGTCAGCTCACCAACTACTTCCAATGGCGGAGGCGCCTCGAGCGCTCCGGTCACCGCTTTCAGTCGGAGTGCGACTCGGAGATCATCGCCGTGTACCTGGCCGAGAAGATGGAGGAGGGCCGCGACCTGGAGACGGCGATGAAGGAGAGCCTCGAGGACCTCGACGGGGTGTTCACCTATGTGGTGGTCACCAAGGACGCGCTCGGGGTGGCGAAGGACGCGATGGCCGCCAAGCCCCTCGTGCTCTACCAGACCCCCGAACTGGTCGCGCTCGCCTCCGAGGAGGTGGCCATCCGGGCCCTGGTTGACCACGAGATCGAGACACGCGATCCCTACGAGGGAGAGGTGCTCGTCTGGACGCTGTGACCTCCCAACCCGCGAGACGACGAGCATCGATAGGAGCCTGATATGGCCGTCGGAGAACGAAGCATCAAATATGACGTCCGGGGGTTGGCTGAGCCCATCGCTGAGACGCCCCGCGTCGCGGAGATCGACGGACACCGCGCCAGCTTCGATGCCAACCCGCTCTCGACGCGGCAGATCAACCTCGAGCTGCGGTGGCTGCTGTACGACCAGGGAGTCACGGACGTAACGGTGCGCAACCCCGGGGCCAAACACAGCCTTGGCGTCGGCATTCTGACCCGCGCCACCATTCGGTTCGAGGGCAGCCTGGGCTACTTCGGCTGCGCGCTCATCGACGGGCCTGAGATCCATGTGACCGGCCGCGTGGGGTGGTCCTCGTGCGAAAACATGATGTCCGGCGTCGTCGTGATCGACAAGAACGCCGGTTCGCTGACCGCGGCGGCGTTGCGGGGCGGCGACGTCGTCGTGCGGGGTGACGTCGGCGCCCGCACGGGCATCGACCAGAAGGGCGGCACCATCCTGGTCGAGGGTAGCGGTGGCATGAACATCGGATTCATGATGCAGAGGGGCCGGCAGATCTACTGCGGCGATGTCGGGCCGGGGCTCGGTGACTCGATGTATGACGGCGTGCTCTACGTGGCCGGCAAAGTGAAGTCGCTCGGGATCGACTGCGTGGAAGCCGAGCTCGGACCGACGGACCAAGAGCTACTGGACCGCAAGTTCTCCATCTACGGCATCGATCAACCCAGCTCGTTCCGGAAGTTCGTGTGCGGTCGCCAGCTCTGGAACTACGACAACCTCGAGCCCAACGAACGCAAGCTTGTGCTGTGACGGCTCCGACGGAAGGAGCGTGCAACCGCTATGGCCGCTGAAGATTCCATCTCGAGCAAGAACATTCTCGGGCACAGCCGTATCTTCACACCCGACGTCATCAACGACATTCATGTGAAGTCGGAGCTCGGTCGCTACCGCATGCGCGGCTTCTCGATGTTCAAGCCCATCCCCCATTGGGACGAGCTCATGTTCCTGCCCGGCACCCTGACCCGGTTCGTCATCGAGGGCTATCGCGAGAAGTGCCGGACCAAGACCGTGCTGGGTGCGCGCTTCGCAAAGAATCCGATCGAACTCGACATTCCCATCTACATCACCGGCATGAGCTTCGGAGCGCTATCGCTCGAAGCGAAGATGGCACTTGCCAAGGGTGCCTCGATGGCGGGGACGGCGACGTGCTCCGGTGAGGGCGGCATGATCCCGCCCGAACGTGATCTCTCGACGAAGTGGTACTACCAGTGCATCCAGAGCCGGTACGGCTTCAACCCGCACCACCTCATGCTGGCGGACGCCTGCGAGTTCTTCATCGGGCAGGGTTGCAAAGTGGGCCTTGGGGGCCACTTGATGGGCCAGAAGGTCACCGAGCAGGTGGCCGAGATGCGCTCCCTGCCGGCGGGGATCGATCAGCGCTCCCCCGCCCGCCATCCCGACTGGCTCGGTCCGGACGATCTCTCCCTCAAGATCCAGGAGATACGCGAGGCGACCGACTATCGCATCCCGATCCAGCTCAAGCTCGGTGCGGCGCGGGTGTACGACGACGTGCGCATGGCGGCCAAGTGCGGCCCGGACATCATCTATCTGGACGGGGCCGAGGGTGGAACCGGCGCGGGGCCACACATCGCCGCGGAAGAGACCGGTATCCCGCTCATGGCCGCGATCCCTGAAGCCCGCCGTGCTCTGGAAGACGTCGGGCTGGCCGACGAGATAGACCTGGTCGTGGCGGG
>CAXMLU010000299.1:0-1671 GCA_964194255.1 uncultured bacterium | reverse complement strand
GGGTACTGGCTGGTGGCCGCCGATGGTGGCATCTTCGCCTTCGGTGAGGCCGGCTACCAAGGCTCCATGGCCGGCGCCTCCCCCCGGCCCGTCACCGGAATGGCCGCGACCCCTTCGGGCGGCGGCTACTGGATCCTCGACAACAGCGGCATTGTGCATCCGTTCGGTGACGCCAGCACCCTCTGATCCCCCCGCTGAGCCGGGCCGGCCCGTTCTGGGCCGGGCCCAAGGCGGGCCGCCGTGCGTGATGGGCGACGCATGCCCGATGACCGCCTGATCGGACGTCAACTCGGCGGGTTCGAGGTCGTGGCCCTCATCGGGTCGGGAGCGTTCGCTTCCGTCTACCGGGCCGTACAGCTCGGACTCGATCGGGACGTGGCCCTGAAGGTGCTCGATCCGGCGGTGGCCCGCAATCCCGACGCCGCCCGCCGTTTCATCGGCGAAGGCCAGAAGGCGGCCACCCTGGACCATCCCGCCATCGTCCCGGTGTTCGCCTTCATGCTGCGGGCCCTCGCCAAGAATGCGCCCGACCGGTTCTCGTCCGGGGAGGAGTTGCCGGCGGGTCTGCGCGAGGCCCTGGCCGGGCGCATCCTGGCCCCGGTGTCCGGCGGATCCACCGTGCCGATCGCGCCGCCTCGCCGTCATCCCGCCTGGCGTCGCCGCGTGGGTGGCCTAACCGCAATGGCGGCAGCCGTCGGTGCCTCCTATCTGCTGACGCATCGCCACCCCACATCGGCTGCCGGTGCTCTCTCGACCCTCAAACCCAGTCTGGTGGGGCCGAAGCGCATATCCGATCCGAATGGGGTCACCTAACGGCTCCTCGCTGGCTGGTCGGTGGAAGGCGTCAACCCGGCCGGAGGCGCAACGACCACGGCTCTGGACGGACATGGCCGGCGACTGCGCCGAGGTCACCGTCGAAGGCCACCGGGCGGAAACGGCGGACGACTTGGCCCGTCGAGCAGGGTGCTCGTCGCCGGTCGCCATCCTCTTCGGCGGTGTGACCGGCCGGTTCTGCCAGCTGAACGGCAGAGCATGGGATGGCGGTGGAGGTTCGACCGTCTTCAACGGCTACTTCGCCAACGTGAAGGGCCAATCGTGGACGGTCCTCGTCGCTGACGGCGTGCCCCGCGCCGAGCTTTTCACCTTCCGGGACAGCTTCTCCTTCGAAGGTTGATGCTTGACGCAAAGGGGACTAGACCCCAGACTCCTCCTTCATCGTCACGAAAGGTGGGCGGGCATGACGAACGGCGGGATACTGCGGCCTGATGACTTGACTGCGGAGGAGCTCGTTCAGCTTCACGCCGACCTTGGCGGCGATCCCGCCTCGGCCGCGTACCGCGAGCACTGGGACAAGTGGCTGGCATTTGCGGTCGGATTCGTGGAACGAGCGCCGGCGGGCCCACCGGGAGAGGCCGACCGCCAGCGGGGGGCACGGATCGAGGATTACATCCGGGAGAACTTTCCTCCGCCGGGAGGATCCGGTCGGGGAGTACCGATCGTCGGCGGCGGCGTCGCCGCCGGCGCCGGCGCGGGAGCCGCGGGGGGCGCGGCACCGGTCGGCGCGGCCGGGCAGGCATCGGGACGATTTGATCCGGGGACCGGCGGCCCGGAGGGCGGTGCACCTGGGTCGGCCGGCGGTGCCGCGGGTGCGGCGGCCGGCGGTGCCGCGGG
>CAXMLU010000298.1:0-7016 GCA_964194255.1 uncultured bacterium | reverse complement strand
CGCGCAGCGCATTCGGCGGGTCGGCGGGCGGACGCGCACCGGGGATCGGGTTGCCGTGGGGACAGGTGGTCGGATTGTGGAGCAGCTCGATGAGGCGGTCCTCCACCTCGTCGGAGATCACGTGTTCCCACCGGCAGGCCTCGATATGGGCTTTGTGCCACGGCAGTCCGATGACGTCGGTGAGCAGGCGTTCGGCCAGTCTGTGCTTGCGCACGACGCTCTCGGCTCGGATCCGGCCCTTGGCCGTCATCCGCACCGCCCGTCCCTCCACGGTGACATAGCCGCCGGTCTTCAGGCGGCCGATCATCTCCGACACGGACGGCGCGGAGTGCCCCACCCGTTCGGCCAGGCGGGCCTGGATGACGGGAGTGCCCTCTTCCTCGAGCTCGTGGATGGCTTCCAGGTATTCCTCAAGAGGGGGATGGAAACCTTCGTTCATGGTGTCGAGTGTACCTCGGTCGCCGGCGGTGTCTTAGGTGGACCTAACACCCCCCGGAGCCGGGCGCGACACCCCCGTGAATGGAGTCCTGCTGGCCTACCATGCGGGCCGTGGCGAAACTCATGCTTCTCGATGGCAACTCGCTTGCCTACCGTGCCTTCTTCGCCCTGCCGACCGACATGGCCACCGCCTCTGGTCAGGTGACGAACGCGGTGTTCGGGTTCACGTCCATGCTCATCAATCTGTTGAAGGACCACCATCCTGATCACATCGCGGTGGCGTTCGACCGGCCCGAACCCACGTTTCGCCACGCGATGGTGGCGGACTACAAAGCGGGGCGGGCGGAGGCGCCCGACATCCTCCGCCAGCAGCTCGGACTGGTCCGCCAGGTGGTCGAGGTGCTGGCCATCCCCTTGCTGGAGAAGGTCGGCTTCGAGGCTGATGACATCGTGGCGACCCTCGCGACAGAGGCTCGCGACCGCGGCGACGACGTCATCGTGGTCACGGGCGACCGTGATGCCTATCAGCTGGTGGAGGACCCGCACATCAAGGTGCTGTACAACCGCCGGGGCGTATCCGATTACGTCCTCTACGACGAGGCGGGGATCCAGGAGCGAACGGGAGTGCGTCCCGTCGACTACCCGCAGTACGCGGCCCTGCGAGGCGATAAGTCGGACAACCTCCCGGGCGTTCCGGGAGTCGGCGAGAAGACGGCCGCGAAGCTCATCAACGACTACGGCGACCTGGACGGGATCTTCGCCAACCTCGATAAGTACACGCCCAAACTCAGGGACAACCTGGCTGCCCACGAGGCCCAAGCGCGCAGCAACGCCTTGGCCACGCCGCTCGTGCGGGATGTCCCCCTCGATGTCGACGTCGACGATCTCCGGATGGGCGGGTGGGATGCCGACGAGGTCCATCGGCTCTTCAACTTCCTGGAGTTCCGCACCCTGTGGGATCGGCTGCTCGAGGCCGTGGGTCCTGGGTCAGGGCTGGAAGCGAAGGTGGGTGACCTGGATGCCGAACCACTGGAGATCACCGTCGAGCGCCCCACCACCGGGCCCGACGCGGTCGGCGCCCTCGATCGGCTGGTCACTGGTAGCGAGCCCGTGGGAGTGGCGGCGGCGTGGGCGGGGCGGGAAGGCCGCTCTGCGATTGAGGGCCTGGCGTTCGCCCGGGCAGATGACAACGTGCTCTGGCTGGACCGAGGCCTGTTGGCATCGGTCGACGTACTTGGCGCGGTCGGCGCCGTCGTGGGTCGCGGCGGGCCGCCCATTGAGGCCCACGGCGCCAAGGAGCTGCTGCGCGGCCTCTCCGTGCTCGGAATCGACGTCCGCTCCCTCGACATCGACACGGCCATCGCGGCTTATCTCATCGAACCGGCGGAGAGCGAGTATCTGCTCGAGGACCTCGCGCCCCGTTATGCAGGGGTCGAGTTGCGGTCGCCCGACGGCCCCGCACCCGGACAGCTCGATCTGGCTGGCACGGCCACGGATATCGCCGAGGAGGCCGGCCGTCGGGCGGCGGCGGTGCGGCGGCTGGCTCCGGCGTTGGCCACCGCCCTCGATGCGCGCGGTCTGCGCCGCCTCTACGACGACATCGAACGGCCGTTGGTGCGGGTGCTGGCCCGGATGGAGGAGGCCGGCGTTCGGGTCGACACCGAGTATCTCCGGAAGCTGACGGACGGCTTGACAGCTGAGGTCCGGCGCCTGGAGGGGGAGATACAGGAGCTGGCCGGTGAGCCCTTCCTGGTGAACTCGACCAAGCAACTTCGCGCCATCCTTTTCGACAAGCTCGGCCTGCAGCCCCAGAAGAAGACCAAGACCGGGTTTTCCACGGATGCCCAGTCGCTAGAGAAACTGCTTGGGCAGCACCCGATCATCGAATCTCTGCTGCGCTACCGCGAGGTCGAGAAGCTGAGGTCGACCTACGGCGACAGCTTGTTGGCCGAAGTAGGTCCGGACGGGCGCATCCATGCCAGCTTCAACCAGACGGTCGCCCGCACCGGCCGGCTTTCGTCCGACCAGCCCAACCTGCACAACATCCCGATCCGGTCGGAGGAGGGACGCCAGTTTCGGCGGGCGTTTATCCCGGCGGAGGGACACAAGCTCCTGATCGCCGACTACAACCAGATTGAGCTGCGCGTGATCGCCCACCTGGCCGAGGATCCGGGCCTGATCGAGGCCTTCGAATCGGGTCAGGACATCCATACGGCGACGGCATCGCGGATCTATAGCGTCGACCCAACCGAGGTGACCCTCGGCCAGCGCTCGAAGGCGAAGATGGTGTCCTATGGCTTGGCCTACGGCATGGAGTCGTACGGTCTGGCCCAGCGGCTCGCTATCCCGGTCCCGGAAGCCGAGCAGATCCTCAACGCCTACTTCGCCGCCTTTCCCCGCGTCAGGGCGTACATGGTCGGCACCGTCGCCGAGGCCCGCAGCCGGGGGTACACCGAGACGCTGTTCGGTCGGCGTCGCCAGATCCCGGAACTCTCCGATTCCAATTACCGCATCCGCCAGGCGGGGGAGCGCCAGGCCATGAACGCCGGCATCCAGGGACTGGCGGCCGACATCTTCAAGGTCTCGCTGGTCGCCCTCGACCGGGTCCTCGAAGAGGCGGGCCTGGCCAGCCGGCTCATCCTGCAAGTCCATGACGAGGTCATCCTCGAGGTTCCGCCCGATGAAGAGGACCGGGCCGCGTCGCTGACCTTGGACGCCATGCGCGACGCGTGCCAGCTGCGGGTTCCGCTCGAGGTGAACCTGTCCTGGGGCAAGACCTGGGCTGAAGCCAAGGGGTGAGCGCAACCGGCGGCCATTGGTTTGAGGCGGTCGCCGACCATGCCGGACGGGCGTACCTGCGCTACTCGTTCACCAAGGGCACCGAGCAGGAGGTGGACTTCCTCGTTGGTGCGCTCGGTCTTTCGGCGGGACAGCGAGTGCTGGACGTGGGCTGCGGTCCGGGCCGGCACGCGCACGCGTTGGCGGCCCGAGGCATAGGTGTGGTCGGTCTGGACGTCAGCTGGCGGTTCGTCGAGCTGGCCGCCGGCGGTGGGGGCCAGTTCGTGAGGGGAGATGCTCGCCGCCTGCCGTTCGCTTCCGGGTCGTTCGATGCGGCGTTGACCCTGTGCCAGGGCGGCTTCGGACTGGTCGCGGGAGACGACAGCCATGTCCTGGCGGAGATGGCGCGCTGCGTCGGGCCGGGCGGGTTGGTCGCCGCCAGTGCCTTCTCTGCCTACTTCGTCGTACGCCACCTGGAAGAGACGGATGACTTCGACCCGGGCACCGGCGTGAACCACGAGCTGGCGACCGTGCGCTCGGAGTCCGGAGACGAAGCCGTTTTCGATCTGTGGACCTCCTGCTTCACGCCCCGCGAGCTCCGTCTGCTGGCCGAGCGCGCTGGCCTTTCCGTGCGCGACCTCTGGTCCGTCACGCCCGGTGACTACGCCGCCCGGCCTCCTGATCTCGATCATCCGGAGTGGCTGCTGATCGCGGTCCGCTAGCGCGGTAGTACGCTCGCGCCCACTCCCAGCAGGCCCCAAGTAGGGGCGGGAGTCTGTCCGGAAAGAAGGCAACCACCGATGTCGGATCCCTCGCTGCCCGCCGCAACCACGGATGCCCAAATGGGCACCTTCGATGAAGAAGGGGAGTACACCCCCCGGCAGGTGGTGGCCGATGACCTTGGCGGTATGTCCCTCGAGGACGCCATCGCCGGCACGATCGTCGAGTTCGATGACGGCGACATCGTGCAAGGCACCGTCGTCAAGGTCGACAAGGACGAGGTCCTGCTCGACATCGGCTTCAAGTCCGAGGGCGTCATACCCGCCCGTGAACTCTCCATCCGCCATGACGTCGATCCCCACGAGATCGTGCAACTGGGCGAGCGCATCGAGGCCCTTGTACTCCAGAAGGAGGACAAGGAGGGCCGGTTGGTCCTCTCCAAGAAGCGGGCCCAGTACGAGCGGGCATGGGGGACGATCGAGAAGATCAAGGAAGCGGACGGCGTCGTGTCCGGACCGGTCATCGAGGTGGTCAAGGGCGGCCTGATCCTCGACATCGGGTTGCGGGGCTTCCTGCCCGCGTCCTTGGTCGAGCTGCGTCGGGTTCGCGACCTTCAGCCCTATGTGGGCCGCAGCCTCGAGGCCAAGATCATCGAGTTGGATAAGAACCGCAACAACGTGGTGCTGTCCCGCCGGGCATGGCTGGAGGAGACGCAAAAGGAGCAGCGCGACGAGTTTCTCGCCAACCTCAAGCCGGGCGAGGTACGCCGCGGAGTGGTCTCCTCGGTGGTGAACTTCGGGGCCTTCGTCGACCTCGGCGGCATGGACGGCCTCATCCACGTTTCCGAACTGTCGTGGAAGCATGTCGATCATCCGTCGTCGGTGGTGCAGGTGGGCGACGAGGTCGAGGTGCGAGTCCTCGACGTCGATCTCGACCGGGAACGCATCAGCCTTTCGCTCAAGGCGACGCAACAGGATCCGTGGCAGGAGTTCGCCAACGCCCACCGCGTCGGGGAGCTGGTCTACGGCCGGGTGACCAAGTTGGTGCCCTTCGGAAGCTTCGTCCAGGTGGGCGAGGGCATCGAGGGCCTGGTGCACATCTCGGAGATGGCCGTCCACCACGTGGACCTACCCGAACAAGTGGTCACGCCCGGCGAGGAGCTGTGGGTGAAGATCATCGACATCGACCTCCAGCGGCGCCGCATCAGCCTGTCGATCAAGCAGGCGGCCGAGGGCGGCGAGGTCGCGGCCGAGTACCGCGAGCACTTCGGCGAACACGCCTACGACGAGCAAGGCAACTACATCGGCGCCGAGTACTCCGAATTCGAGCCCGAAACCGAAGCCCAGGCGGCCTGGGCCGACCTGGCCGAGCAGTTCACCCACCCGCCGGCGGGCGGCGATGAGGCGCCGGCCGACGTAGCGGCTGGACCGGAGGCGGCTGGGGCGGGACCGGAAGCGGCCGCCCCACCTGAGGGTGCTGTCGCCGCTGTTGCCGAGGCGCCGGCCAAGCCGGAGGCAGCCGCCGAGGGTTGAGCGTTACGGCAGCAGGTGGACGGGATCCCCGTTTACGATCACGCGCCAGGTGGTCCGGTCGGCCAGGGGCGGGATGGTGCCGCCGCCGGGGAAGGTGTACTTGATCTGCCACCACCCGCCGTTGGGGCACGTTGTCTGGCAGTAGCTGGTGGGGACGGTGACGTAGAGCTGCACCAGGTCGTCGTTGTAGATACCTGTGCCGTACCGGTTGTTCGTCTTGCCGACCGTACCGGAGACGTCAAGGGCAGGTTTGCCGTTGAGGGTCTGCGGGTTGCAGGGCTTGGTGTTGGCTGCGCTTGGGTTGTTTCCCGCGTTGTCACAGCCAATCGGGGTGTTGCTTGGCGGGATGCCCTTGGCCGCGTTGGTCGGGGGCACTTGATAGGTGAAGTTGACCGGGTTGCCGTTGTTGTCGAGCACCTGAATAAAGGGGGCCCCTTGGGCCAGGACGGCGGGGCTGAGATCGCCGGGGTCCCACAACTCCAGCGTGAGGTTCTTGCCGGCCTGGGCGGCCTGGATCTGGGCCAGGTAGAAGGTGGCCGCCACCCGGCCGGCATTGCCCGCGTCCGTCTGCGGAGACTGGGAGTCGACCAGAACGGAGATGGCGCTCTCGCCGTAGATCTGCGGACAGGTGGCGCTGTACACGGGGCTGGAGCTTCCAACCAGCGTGGTGCAGGCCGTAAGGGTCTGGGTGGGAAGCGGGACGCCATTGGCCGCCGACTGAGGAGTCGGCTCGGCGGCGAGGGCGAAGCTGTTGCCACCGAAGCTTGTCGCTCCGAGCGAAGAGGCGTCGGCAGGAGTGGAGACCTGGACTCGATACAGGCCGGTGCTGGTCAGATTGCAGAGCCGGAACCATTGCTTGTAGTGGGCAGCCGCATTGTCCACTCCATAGGAGGGCGCGCAGCCGGGGACCGGCACGTTGCTGGGGTCATAGACGGTGAACTTGGTGATCACGTTGGAGGTGTAGTTGCCGCTGGTGTCTGTGGAGTAGGCGCGATCGGGGGAGCGGTCTGATGCGGTTTGGCCGAGGCTGTTCACGGTGTAGTACGGATCGAAGACATCGAGGCCCACGGGGGATGCGGCCACATTGACGTCAAAGATGTAGCCGCCCTTTGGCGTGACGCCGGCTCCGACCACGGCCGGCGGGCTGTGTTCGACATTGGCGGACGCGGATGGCGACGGGTTCTGCGGGGTGGCCGAGCAGCTTCCTGGTGACCCGTAGGGTTGCCCGAGGACATAGTTGTGGATGGGGCCGGCCGGTGAGCCTCCGATTTGGACGTTGCCGTCGAAGGCGCTGGCGTAACGGTCGCCCTCTTCCTTGGCCGCGCAGTAGCCATTGATGGCGGCCCAATAGCCCCTCCCGATACCGGGGATGTTCCCCGTCCCGAACACGTTTTCGGGGCTTCCGAGAGGGATGGGCTGAGCGAACTCGGCGTGGGCGGTCCGCTTGATGCTCAACGGCCCGATAAAGAAACTGGTGAAGTAGGCGGGCACATGGTTGTCCTCCACCGTGACGTCGAGCTGATACGGGTTGCCGGTGGCGCCACCGGC
>CAXMLU010000297.1:0-2678 GCA_964194255.1 uncultured bacterium | reverse complement strand
AGGATCAGCACTGGGCCAGGCTGGCGGGCGGACAGGCGAGCGTTGAACTGATCGATGGGATCATCTATCTCGCCATCTCGGTACGGAACGTGGGCTCCGGCATCGCGGTCATCCACGGGTGAGATCCCACGCCGGATTTCCTCAACGCGCCACGGACTCATGTACCCCCAGAAGAGTTTCGGCCTCAGGGGCGGGATCTGTACATCCCCGCGGGCGACTCCAGCTTCTGGCAGGGCGCCATACGGGAGCGGGATGATCCGGATTACGAAAGCATGAGCGCCGAGATCCGGAGCCGGGAACTCTTCAGTATCGACCTGCTCTACGGCGATCACGAAGGCGGGCAGGCACCATCTCCCGCTTCGGCGTGGTCCCCCGGGACGTCGAGGATTGCATCTGGCTTCTCAGCGTCTCCCGGCACTGGAACCTCGATCGGGCGGATCCGCGCTAGTCGGTCCCGTCCAGCCGGTACGCCTGCCTGACCAGGTTGTACGCCAGATCGACGACGATATCCCTGGCGTCGTCGAGATCCAGGCGATGGGTACCAACCAGCTCGGCGAGGTAGGCGCAGTCCACGCGCCGGGCTACGTCGTGGCGGGCCGGGATCGACAGCAACGCCCTGGTGTCGTCGTTGAAGCCGGCGGTGTTGGCGAAGCCGGCGGTGTCCGTGACCGTTCGGCGATACCGGAGCATGGCCTCGTAGCTGTCCAGGAACCACCACGGTGGACCGAGCAGCACCGACGGGTAGTGGCCGGCGAGGGGAGCGAGTTCGCGGCCGAAGGTCGTCTCGTCGAGGGTGAAAAGGATGAGCCGGAGACGCGGGTCGTTCCCGAACCGATCGAGGAGCGGCTTCAGGCTCTGCGTGAACTCGGCCCGGAGGGGGATATCCGCGCCCTTGTCGCGGCCGAATCGTTCAAGAAGGGTCGGGTTGTGATCGCGAAAGGAGCCGGGGTGCAGTTGCATCACCAGTCCGTCCTCGGTGCTCATGCGAGCCATCTCGAGAAGGATCTGGCCGCGGAAGGTCTCCTTCTCGGCCGGGCCCAGCGTGCCTGTCCAGCCCCCGTCCAGCAACCGCTGGCATTCAGCCCCGGCCAGATCGGCGGTTGACGCCGACGGGTGGCCATGATCGGTCGCCACCGCCCCGTGCCGGCGGAACTCGTGGCGCCGGGCCCGCAGCGCGGCGAGGTAGCCGTCCCACCGGTGGGTGTCGGCGCCAGTCATCTCACCGAGTCGGGTGAGATTGCCGGCGAAGTTCCTGACGTCGGGGTCGGCAACCGGATCCGGTCGGAAGGTAGTGATGACCCTGCGGCCCCACCCCTCGTCGGCGAGTTGGGCGTGCGCGGACAGATCGTCGAGCGGTGACTCAGTCGTCGCCAGTACCTCGACGTTGAACCGGTCGAGCAAGGCGCGGGGTCGGAACTCGGGCCGGCCCAGAGCATCGGAGATGTGGTCGTAGGCGTCGTCGGCGCTATCGACGTCGAGGCGGTAGTCGATTTCGAATACTTCGACGAACACGTAGTCGAGCCAAAGCGCCGATGGGGTGGCACGGAAGAGGTGATAGTTGGCCGCGAATGTTCGCCAGGCGCTGCGGCTGTCGACTGCCGTGCCTGGCCCGATGGGCGGAACGCCGAGGGCTTCCAGCGGGACCCCCTGGCTGTACAGCATGCGGGTCAGATAGTGATCGGGGGAGATGAGGAGCGCGGTCGGATCGGAGAAGGGTGCATCGGTGGCAAACCATCTCGGGTCGGTGTGTCCGTGCGGGCTGACGATGGGCAGGTCACGCACCTGGTCGTGGAGCTCGCGCGCGATCGACCGTAACCCCGGATCGGCCGGAAACATCCGGTCAGGATGCAGGACGAGCGGCCGGCGACCCACCCCTTCACCCACTCAGACGATCTGACATGCCGCTGGCACGCTACCGTCCCGCTCATGACCATCATCGTGCACGATGAAGATGCTGATGTCGACGCCCTCGCGGGTCGCTGCGTGGCCGTCGTCGGCTATGGCAATCAGGGCCGGTCGTGGGCTCTCAACCTCCGTGACTCGGGGCTGGATGTGACGGTCTGCGTGCAGGCCGATGCCAGTCGCGACAAGGCCGAGTCGGACGGGTTCGCCACCAAGGAGGTCCGGGATGCCAGCGCGGCGGACGTGATCTGCGTGCTCATACCCGATGACGTGATCTCCACTCTGCCGCTGACTCCCGGCCCGGATGCCCTGGTCATCGTCGCCAGCGGCTATACCCTCGCCTTCGGGCGACTCGATCCTGCGTGCGACACGGGGATGGTGGCACCGCGCATGCTCGGACCGGAGGTGCGGCGCTGCTACACCGAAGGCGTCGGGTTCATCACCGCCGTTGGTGTCCACCGCGATGCAACCGGGCACGCCCGGGCGCGCACGCTCGCCGTGGCCAAAGCTATCGGCGGACTGCGGCAGGGAGCCCTCGAGTTGAGCCCGAGCCAGGAGGCCATCTTGGACCTGGCCGTCGAGCAGGCCCTGGCGCCCGCGCTGAGTCGCGTCAGCAGCTCGTTCGTGCGGGTGATGCTCGAGTTCGGCCTTCCGATCGAGGCGATCGTGACCGAGCTGGTGCTCTCCGGTGAGGTTGAACGCACCTACCGGCTGGGGCGGCTCCAGGGGGGGGGCTCCCCCGAGGGCTTACCCTTGCCCCCCCCCCGGTTTTTTTT
>CAXMLU010000296.1:0-2860 GCA_964194255.1 uncultured bacterium | reverse complement strand
GGTCCTGGACCCCGCCGGCGGGGTGATGAAGAAGGCCGCCGGTTTCTCTCCGGGGTTTGGTCTGAATGGCGCGGTCATCGTTCTGGCTTACCTGTGGCTGCCGTACATGGCCATTCCTATCTACGCCGGCCTGGAGAAGCTGCCGAACTCATTGCTCGACGCCTCGAGCGACCTCGGTGCCGGCGCGGGCCGAACGTTCCGTTCGGTCGTGCTTCCTTTGGTGTCCCCGTCGATTCTTGCCGGGGCGATCTTCACTTTCTCGCTCTCGCTCGGCGACTACATCGTCGTCCAGGTGGTTGGCGGGAAGGCCCAGACGATCGGCAATCTGATCTACCGCGACTTCGGGGCCAGCGATCTCCCGGCCGCGGCGGCGCTGGCCACGGTGCCTGTAGTGATCATGGCCGTCTTGCTGTTGGTGGTCCGCCGAAGCGGCGCCCTGGAGAACCTCTGATGATCCTGTCCCGATCGGTGCGCATCTTTCTGGTGGCCGTGACGCTTCTGGTGCTGTCCTTCCTCTACCTGCCGCTGCTGGTCATCCTTGTTCTGTCGTTCAGCAAGTCGAAGTCCTTCGTCTGGCCTCCTCCTGGATTCGGTCTCCACTGGTGGCGCATCACCTTGCACGAACCCGGGCCCCGGCATGCGCTCGTCACATCGTTGAAGGTGGCCGCGGCGGCGACGGTTATCGCCCTCGGGCTCGGCAGCATGGCGGCCTACGCGGTGCAGCGATTCCGCTTCTTCGGCCGTGACACCGTCTCGATCGTCGTGGTCTTGCCCATTGCTCTGCCGGGAATCGTGACCGGCGTGGCCCTCAACAGTGCGTTTCGGCAAGCGGGCGTGACCTTCGGGTATCTCACCCTGGTCGTCGCCCACGCCACCTTCTGCATTGTCGTCGTGTTCAACAACGTGGTGGCCAGGCTGCGTCGGCTCGCACCAAACGTCGACGAGGCCTCGGCCGATCTCGGAGCCGACCTGTTCCAGACGTTCCGCTTCGTGACGTTCCCGCTTATCCGGTCGGCGCTGCTCGCCGGCGGACTGCTTGCCTTCGCCCTCTCCTTCGACGAGATCGTGGTCACGACGTTCACGGCCGGTGTCGGCATCGAGACGCTGCCGCAGTGGATCTTCAACAACATGTTCCGGCCAAACCAACTGCCGACCGTGAATGTCGTCGCCGTCAGCCTGGTTGTGCTCTCGGTCATCCCGGTGTACCTGGCGCAGCGCATCAGCGCGGATCCGACCACCGGGCTTACCTCTGACGAAGACCGCTGATCACCGTCAGCCTTCAGGCCACGGGCATGGGAAAAATCATGGGCTCGTCGGCCACCGCGTGCGAGGCGGCGGCCCGCTCGGCCGGCCCCAAGGGAACGAACCCCTCGGCTGCTGTCAGCGCGGTGTCGAGGACCCGCACGTCTCCGGGAGTGCAGAAGGCGTGCACTCCCTCAATCGAGAGTGCGAAGCGGACGCCTCTCGCCACCGCCTCCGCGTGCGTGTACGGCTCGTACCACGTCGTGGCGTGGCGTCCCCCGGCCGGGCGTGGACCCCAGGGCCGGGCGGCTGCCGCCTTGATGGCCATGACTCCGACGTTCCGCTCGGCACACAGAGACAGCAACGCTTCGGCGTCTCGCCGGTAGTCGGGATCAGCCCACAGGCGGGGATTGACCGGGAACATCACCGTGTCGAGATCCCAGCGGCGCAGCGCCTCGGCGTGGGCTGCTGGGGCGCCGAGGTCGTGACCGGTGATTCCGACGAACCGGCACAGCCCCTCCTCTCGCGCCCGGAGGATCGTGTCGACCGCCTCCATCCGCGTCTCCAACTCCGCCAAGGAAGTCACGGCGTGCAGCTGATACAGGTCGAAACGATCGCAGCCCAATATGGCCAACGACGCCTCCATCTGTGACCGCACGCCGTCACGGTTGCGCCGCGTCGTCTTGCATCCGACGAAGAGCCGGTCGCGGACGGCTGGTAGGAGAGGGCCGACCAAGTGCTCCGCGTTGCCGTAGCGAGGGGCAATGTCGAGATGATTCACACCCCGGGAAAGGGCGTTGGTGAAAACGGCTTCCGTCTCGTCAGCATCACTTTGCGCGAAGCAGGCCGCGCCCAGCACGGCAAGCGACGAGTCGTGGCCGGTGCGGCCGAGTCGGCGGGTGTCGAGCATGTCGGCGCCTAGCTCCGATGGGGACGGCGGCGCCGCCACGCCTGGGCGATGGACGGAGGAGTCCATCCCGTGTCGGCCTGGTTCACGTTGGTTCCCGGCGGCACCAACTCGTCGATGCGGTCGAGGATGGCTCCCTCCAGCTCGACATCGGCGGCGCCTAGCTGGGTGGTGAGCTGCTCCATGGTGCGGGGTCCGATGATGGCCGCCGTGACCGCGGGATGCTGAACGACGAAGGCGACGGCCAGTTCCACCAGACTGACGCCGGCCTCCACCGCCACCTTGTCGAGGTCTTCGACGAGGTCGAGCTTCCTGGCGTTCTCCGGTATGGACGGATCAAATCGTTGCGGCACCAGCGCCGCCCTCCCGCCTTTGGGAAGCTCTTGGCCTCGGCGGTACTTGCCCGACAGCCATCCGCCGGCCAAGGGGCTCCAGGGGATGACGCCCATGCCGTAGTTCTGGCAGGTGGGCAGAACATCGGCTTCGATGCCCCGGACGAAGATGGAGTACGGCGGCTGCTCGCAGACGAAGCGTTCCCGTCCTCGCTTTTCGGCGACCCACTGGGCCTCCACGATCTCGTGGGCAGGAAAGGTGGAGCTTCCTATGCTCCTGACCTTGCCCTCGCGAACCAGGTCCGAGAGGGCACCGAGCGTCTCGTCGATGTCGCAGCTCGGATCGGGCCGGTGGATCTGGTAGAGGTCGATCCAGTCG
>CAXMLU010000295.1:0-3648 GCA_964194255.1 uncultured bacterium | reverse complement strand
CCGGTGGTACGAGGACGACCACTTCTACGCCGGCGCCATGGCCATGCCGTGGATGTTCGCCGGGCGCCGCTGGGTGGCCACCGCCGACCTGCAGGCCCTGCGCTACCCAAAGGACTCCGCCATCGCCGATCCGGTGTCGACCGGCTGCTACCTCACCGTGTACTGGATCACGGCCGGGCGCTATCGCGACCACGTCCGCTGGACGGTAGCGACCAACGCCCGGCTGCTCCCCGACGGGCGCGTGTTCCAGGAGCGGACCCATGTGTTCACGGCTTTCTCCGACCATGTGGGTGCTGTATACCGGGACGGCGACGGCGGGCCGCGTGAGATCCATGCCCTCGACTACCCCTACCGCGGCCTGGTACTCGAAGTCATCGACAGCACCACCTCCGAGTCAAAGGAGAAACTGCTTCGATGGCTGCAAGATGTCCACGTACCTGAGGTGCTGGTTGGATCGGCGGCGGCGCAATGCGTACTGTTCCAGCCGTTCCCGCTGCCCCCCGGCGCGACCTACGTTCAGGATGTGCCGGGAGGAGATCGCCGGGTCACGCTGCTTTGGTTTCTCGAAGCCGACCCCCGAGAGGCCTGGGACGCAACGTTCAGCCACCTGGCATCGCCGGTGGCCGACCGCGGCCTTGGGCGGGTGGAGCTGGTGGCGCCGTTCATCCCCACCGTGCCCGGGACCGACACCTATGTGGATCAGCTGCGCTCACACCAGTGAGCCGGAGCGAGTCGTTCCAGGTCGTGGTGCACTCCGCCGCCGAACCCGGCGACGTGTTCGCCCACCTAGCCGACGGTGCCCACTGGGCTGATTGGGCCGGTCCCTTCGTCCCCCGATCGGCGTGGGAGACGGGAGACCAAGCCGAGCCGCCGCCCGGTGTCGGGGCCATCCGCCGCATGGGGCTCGCGCCCTTCATCAGCCGGGAACAGATCGTCACGTTCGAGCCCGGCCGCCATCTCGCCTACACGATGCTCTCCGGACTGCCGGTCCGGCACTATCAGGCCGACGTCGACCTCACCCCGCAGGACGGTGGCACCCGGATCGAGTGGTCAGGGACGTTCGAGCCCGCTATACCCGGAACCGGACGAGCCTTGCGGGCCATGCTCAGCTTTATCGTCAAAGGCTTCGCCAGGCGCCTCGCCGTGCGGGCTGGTGGTGCTGGCTAGCGGCGCTCGAGCATCTCGGTCCAGCTGAAAACGATCCTTATAGTTGCCGGCGTCGAACCACCGAAGAAACGGGATGTGTTGCAACTCCAGGGTGAGCAGGAGGCCGCCCGCCGTCAACGTTCCGAGGAGGATGTGGCCGGATCCGACGACGATCCCGATGGCGGCTGAGGCAAAAATGGTGGCCGCGGTCGTGATGCCCCGGATCAGCCCGCCGCCACCCCGGTAAATGACCCCGCCTCCAATGAAGCCGAGACCGGTCACCACACCGGCGATGGCCTGCGGTGACGTGCGGAACGCCACCGCGGTGATGGCCGCCGCTGACGCCCCGACGAGCGCGAATGTTCGGTCACCGGCCGCCGAACCGCGCAGCTCCCGCTCGAAACCGAAGATATAGGCGAGCACGAAGCCGACCCCGATCCGAGGTAAGAGCAGGAGGTCGGCGTGTGACACGCCACCAGTATTCCAGCTAGCCCTTACTCCTCGTCGGCTGGCCAGCTTCCTCCGTGGGCCAACGACAGCACCGCTTCGATGACCTCCTCCAGCGAGGCCTCCTTGAGGAGATATCCCGAGGCGCCGGCTTTGGCGGCCAGCTTGACGTCCTCCGAGCTGTCGCTGACGGTCAGCATCAGGATGCGGGTCGGGGGCGTGAGCCCGGCGAGGGTTTGTGCTGCGCCGATGCCATCGCCGTCCGGCATCCGGATGTCCAGGATGACCACGTCCGGAGCCAGGCGACGAACCTGTTCCACCGCTTCACGTCCACTGCTGGCCTCGCCGACGACGTCGAAGTGGGCGGCACCGCTTTCCAGGACGTGACGGAGCCCGTGCCGGAAGTGCGGCTCATCATCCGCGATGACGATGCGGATACGCGATTCGGACGGCTCGATCATCTCACTCCAAGGTATCCGGATCTGAGGGGATACTTCCTCGCGGCCGCTGGCGCGTCCCGTAGACGCCGCCACCCGGCCGTCTGCGCCAACCAGGCCAGCAGCCCCTGCGGCTATCCCTCGCGCGCCGGCAGGGCGTCCTCGTTGTAGATCTCTATCGGCTCGATCTCGTCCGCCGGCTCAAATCCCAGGACGCGGCCGTAAAACGCCAGCTCCGCCTCCGCTGTCCGCTTGATGTTCTTGGCTTGGCGGAACCCGTGCTGCTCGCCCTCGTAGGCGATGTGGGCAAAGGGCACGCCCTTGTCCAGAAGCGCCTTGGCCATCATCTCCGCCTGGTCCGGCGGCACCACCTTGTCCTCGAGGCCTTGGAACAGGATCAGCGGTGTGCGCAGCTGGTCGGTGTGGAAGATCGGCGATCGCTCCTCATAGATGCTCTCTGCTTCCGGCCAGGGCCCGATGAGACCGTCGAGATAGCGGGCCTCAAACTTGTGGGTGTCGCGGGCGAGGGCACCAGCGTCGGCGACTCCGTAGAAGCTCGCACCCGCCGCGAACACGGCGCGGAAAGTCACTGCGCACAGGGTCGTGTAGCCACCTGCGCTGCCGCCTCGGATCGCCATCCGGTCCCGGTCGACATCACCGCGGTCAGCCAGCCAGCGAGCCGCGTTAACGCAGTCGTCGACATCGACGATGCCCCAGTTCCCTTTCAGCCGCTCCCGGTAGGCCCGGCCGTAACCCGCGCTCCCGCCGTAGTTCACATCCACCACGGCGAAGCCGCGGCTGGTCCAGAACTGGATGGCGTAGCTCAATACCGAGGACGCGGCCGAGGTGGGTCCCCCGTGGCTGGCGACAAGAAGCGGCGGTCGCTGATCGGACGGCGCGTCGTAGTCAGTGTTGGTCGGCGCGTAGTAGAGGGCATGAGCGGTCAACCCTCCTTCGGTGGGGAACTCGATGGGCTTGGGGACCGACAGGTAGCCCCGATCGACGACGCTGTCGCGGCTGGCTTTGACCACGTGGTGGCGGCCGTCCGCCAGGCCGATCTCAACCACCGCGGGTGCGTCGACGGCGGATCCGCCGATGGCGACGATGCCCGAGCCATACGGTTTGAGTCCGGCCAGCTCGGTATACGGAGTCGCGACCAACGTAAAGGCGGCTGCGTCGGGCGCCAAGACGCCGAGGTGGTCAAGCCCGTCCTCCGACCAGGTGGCGACCAGCGACCCATCCGCCAGGAAGGTGTAGGACGACTGGCCAAATACCCAATCGGGACCGGTGAACTCCGCCGCCCGAACGTCCAACGGCTGGCCCGGCCCACCATCGTCCCGATAGAGGTTCCACCACCCGCTTCGGTCGGAAATGTAGTGAAGGCGACCATCGGGCGAGTAGCGCGGCTGGGAGATCGACTCCTCCGGCCCGCCGCCGACGAGCCGGGGCTCGCTGAGCATGAATCCCGGGCGGACATCGGCTTCCCAGAGCTCCGTACCGTCCCAGGGCATCCGAGGTTGATCCCAACTCAGCCACGCCATCCGGCTGCCATCGGCGCTCAGGCACGGCGCCGAGAAGAAATCGTGTCCGCCCGCCAGCAGGTGCGGCTCGGACGAAC
>CAXMLU010000294.1:0-2621 GCA_964194255.1 uncultured bacterium | reverse complement strand
TGACGCGCGAGACGCTCATCGACCGGGTCTGGGGTCCGCACTACGTCGGCGACACCAAGACCCTGGACGTGCACGTCAAACGGCTGCGGTCGAAGATCGAGGACGACCCCGCCGTTCCGCGCCGGATCGTCACCATCCGCGGCCTGGGCTACAAATTCGACGCGGCCCGGGTGTAATCAGCGCCGACCGAGATGAAGGCCCTTTTTGGCCCTCTTGCGACCGCCGGAGCCCCCGGGGAGGATGTCATCGTCTTCACGTCTCCAGGGCGGTCCGGGCAGAGGCGTCTCGGCCAACACGGGCACGGCCAGCGCCGCCGGGGACGAGTCCGTAACGGTGGCGACGAGCGGCGAGGCGACCGGGGGGGCAGGGGCGGCCGGCGGCGCGGGGGCGGCGCTCAGATCGCGAAGCGCGCCGGCGAACTGTCCAGACGTATCCGTCGAGGTGGGAGCGGCGGGAGCGTTTACCAGGGCGGCGGAAAGGGCCGCGGCCAGGTCGTCGTCGATCTGTCGCCCGGCGACGGACGCCTCGGGCGCCTGGCCGTACACGTCTCCGAGTGCTTTCGAGAGGTCCGGCATGGTGGGATCATCGACGCGCCAGCGATGAGCCTTGAGCGGTCGCCCATTGCCGTCGGGGCCAGTAGGGGGGAGACGTAGCATCAGAACTGTGGCAGATGACGAGTCCGGCTGGAGGCCGCTGAAGAGGCTGCCCCTGCGCCATCAGGTCCCCGACGGAGGCGCCGGCAGCCGTCTGGTCGACCTCGGCTCGTCGCCGTTTTCGCGGTTGGCCCTCGCCCACGTCCTGTCCGCCGCCGGTGATGGCCTGGTGACGCTGGCCCTGGCCGGGTCGCTGTTCTTCGACATCTCACCGACGGCGGCCCGGGGTCGGGTGGCGTTGTCCTTGCTGTTGACCATGGCCCCGTTTGCGGTGGTGGCCCCGCTCCTCGGCCCGATCATCGACCGGACGCGCGGTGGCCGGCGCATGATGGTGCTGGTCTCCGCGGTGGGCCGGGCGTTGGCCTGTCTGGTGATGGCGAGAGTGGTCAAGGGGCTGTTCCTGTTCCCGGCCGCGTTCACCACGCTGGTCTTTTCCAAGGGCTACGTCGTGGCCAAGGCCTCGCTTGTACCGGCCGTCGTGAAGAGCACCGACGAGCTGGTCGAAGCCAACTCCAAGCTGTCGGTTGGCGGCGCCGTCGTCGGCTTCCTGGCGGCCATCCCCGGAGTGGCGGTCCTGAAGCTGCTGGGCGCCGCCCCACTCCTGCGCCTGGCCGCGCTGGTGTACTTCGCCATGGCCTTGGCGGCCATGCGGATCGTGGTGCGCCGGCCGCCTGAGGTCGAGGCGCCGCCGGCCGATCCCACCGAGGGCGGCGAGATCCCGACCGTGGCGTGGAGCCCGAGCATCACCCTCGGTGCTACGGCCATGGGCTCTCTCCGATTGATGGTCGGGTTTACCACCTTCCTCATCGCCTTCTCTTTCCGCCGAACCCACACACCGGCGTGGTGGTTCGGCGTCGTGCTGGCCGTGTCGGTGGCTATGGGTCTGGCCGGCGCCGCGGTCGCCCCCCGACTGCGCGACCGGGTACGCGAGGAGCACATGGTCGTGGGCGCGTTGGCCGGCGTGGCCATCATGGGGCTGCTCCTGGCCCAGGTCGGCGGCCGGCCGGCGGCGGCCCTGCTGGCCGGTGGAGTGGCCTTCGCCGCATCGGGCGGCAAGCAGGCGTTCGACTCCCTGGTGCAGCGCGACGCGCCCGAGGCCGCCCAGGCGCGCGCCTTCGCGCGCTTCGAAGCCGGCTTCCAACTGGTCTGGGTGCTGGGGGCGTTGATCCCGGTCGTGTTCCGTATCCGCGAGCAGCTTGGGTTCACCATGATCGCCATCGGGGCGGCGGTCATCGGCGTGGTCTTCGTGGTCAGCCGCCGGGCAGGCGGCCCCCGGCAGCTGGCCCGACGGGTGAGGACACCCCGCGATCGCCCGCCCGCCCAACCCCTTTTCCCCTCTCCTCCTTCGGCTGGGCCGTTTCCCGTCATCCCGCCGCCCTTGTCCCGTCCTCAGCCCCCGCCGGAGTGATGGTGCGGGCCGTCGTCCTGGCCGACACCCACGTCCGCAGA
The DNA here is from genome assembly GCA_964194255.1 of uncultured bacterium. Lineage (GTDB taxonomy): Bacteria > Actinomycetota > Acidimicrobiia > Acidimicrobiales > CAXMLU01 > CAXMLU01. Next base: position 519 of record CAXMLU010000294.1, on the reverse strand, counting down.
GGCACCCGCCGGCGGCTGCCCGACGCCGTCTACGCCAGCCTCGACGAAGCGGATGCCATTCTCCATGCGGGCGACGTCCTCGTCCCGGAACTGCTCGACGAGCTCTCCGGGTTCGCCCCGGTGTCCGCCGTGCTGGGCAACAACGATCACGAGTTGGCCGGCACGCTGCCGGACTGGCGGGTTCTCGACCTGGCCGGCGTGCGGATCGGGATGATCCATGACAGCGGGCCGGGGAAGGGCCGAGCCGCCCGGCTGGCCCGCCGCTTCCCCGATTGCGCCGCCGTCGTGTTCGGCCACAGCCACAGTCCCTGCGACGAGGTCGGCCTTTCTGGTCAGCGGCTGTTCAATCCGGGTTCGCCGACCGAGCGCCGGACTCAAGCCCACCCGAGTTTCGGCCTGCTCGATCTTGAGGACGGCCACATCCGCGCCTGGCGGGTGGTCGAGGTGTAGCTGGCTATGCGTCGTCGGGCAGGTCGATGCGGGCCAACCAGAGGCCCGGGGCGTCGATCTCGGCGGGCG
>CAXMLU010000293.1:0-3273 GCA_964194255.1 uncultured bacterium | reverse complement strand
GGTCGCGCCAGCGCATGAACGGCTGGCTGTTGATGTTCTCATCGTCCTTGGTGAAGTCGAGCCCGCCGCGTAACGCCTCGTAAACGACCCGGCCGTAGTTGCGGGCCGACAGACCCAGCTTCGGCTTGACCGTCGCGCCCAGCAGCGGACGGCCGTACTTGTTGAGGTACTCCCGCTCCATGACGATCCCATGCGCCGGCCCCTGGAACGTCTTCACGTAGTGGGCCGGGATCCGCATGTCCTCGAGCCGCAACGCCTTCATGGCTTTGAAGCCAAACACGTTGCCGATGATCGACGAGGTCAGGTTGGCAATCGATCCTTCCTCGAACAGGTCGATGTCGTAGGCGATGTAGCAGATGTACTGGTCGGTCCCCGGGACAGGGTCGACCCGGTAGCACTTGGCCTGATAGTGCTCGTAGGCAGTCAGTCGGTCGGTCCAGACGACGGTCCACGTCGCGGTCGAGGACTCCCCCGCCACTGCCGCTCCGGCCTCCTTGGGATCGACGCCCGGCTGCGGAGTGACCCGGAAGGCGCACAGGATGTCGGTGTCCTTGGGCTGGTAGTCGGGTTCGTAGTAGCCCATTTCGGCGTAGGGGATGACACCCGCGCCCCAGCGCCCTTTCGTACTGCCGTTCGGCTCGGCCATGGCCCCATGGTGCGCCCGTACCACTCAGGTGTCTATGAAGAATACTGAGTAAACCGATAACCTTCCGCTTAATGATGACGCTCACGCAGCTCCGTACCTTTGTGGCCGTGGCCGCCGCCGGCTCGGTCCACGAAGCGGCCGAACGGCTCAGTGTCAGCCAGCCGGCCGTATCGGCCGCCGTGACCGCACTCCAGGCCGAGGTGGGCGCCGTACTCGTCGCCCGGGAAGGACGGGGGCTACGGATCACTCCCGCCGGCATCGTCTTCGCCCGGTATGCCCGCCAGGTTTTGGGCCTGCTGGACGAAGGGGCCGCCGCGGCCGTGGGCGAGTTGCACCCCGAACAGGGCAAGCTGCGCCTGGCGGCGGTGACGACGGCCGGCGAGCACGTGCTGCCGGAACTCTTGGCCTCGTTCCGCGCTCGGTACCCCCACGCCGAGATCGGCCTCGAGGTCGGGAACCGCACCCGCGTCCGGGATCTGCTCGACCACCACGAAGTCGACCTAGCCGTCGGCGGTCGGCCACCCGGCGGCGGGGGCTACGCGACCCTGGCCACGCGCCCCAACCTGCTTGTCCTGGTGGCACCTGTCCCGCGGGGGAGGGCCGCCCGGCGGACGCCCCGCGCCGTACTCCTCGACGACCTGGCCACGGCGGTATGGCTGATGCGCGAGCCCGGCTCCGGGACCCGCACCACGGCCGAGGAGCTGATGGAAGAGCTGGGCGTCTCGCCCCCGACGCTCACCGTTGGTTCCAACGGTGCCATCCGCGAATGCGTCCAGGCCGGCCTGGGCATCAGCCTCATGTCCCGCGACGCCGTGGCGCGCGAGCTGGACGAGGGTCTGCTCGAAGAGTGGCGCAGCCCGGGGTTGCCTCGGGCCCGGGCCTGGCACATGGTCGCCCGCGCCGCCCAGGAGGTGCCGGCCACCGCCGCACTGTTCATGGCCCACCTCATCGAGCGCGGCGATGCGTGGGAGGCGGTCAAACCGGCCGGTGTCCGCTAGCCCTTCCCCTCCCTCTCCACCCGCCAGGGGGATGCTGCACGGCGATCCGGTCCTTACCGTGGGAGTCGTGGCGACCACACCCGATCTGACTGCTACTGCCCGGGCGCTAGTGGCCGCCGGCAAGGGCATCCTGGCCGTCGACGAAAGCGTGCCGACCATCACCAAGCGGTTCGAAGCCGCCGGGTTTGGAAGCACCAGCGAGTCGCGGCGGGCATACCGGGATCTGCTGGTCACGACGCCGGGATTGGCTGACCACATCAGCGGCGTCATCCTGCACGACGAGACCATCCATCAGGAGGCCCTCGACGGCGACCCTTTCCCCAAATGCTTGGCGGCGCGCGGGATCCTCACCGGAATCAAGGTCGACACCGGGGCCAAGCCCCTCGCCGGTGCGAGCGGGGAGCAGGTCACCGAGGGACTTGACGACCTCAGGGAGCGGCTGGCCTCGTACCGAAGCCTCGGGGCCCGCTTCGCCAAATGGCGGGCCGTCATCACCATCGGCGATGGCATCCCGTCCGCCGGCTGCCTGGCCGCCAACGCTCACGCCCTGGCTCGGTACGCGGCGCTGTGCCAGGAGGGCGGCATCGTGCCGATAGTCGAGCCCGAGGTCCTCATGGTCGGCGAACACTCGCTTGAGCGCGATCAGGAGGTCACCGAGGCGACGCTGCGCGCCGTGTTCGACGCCCTAGTCGAGCAACGCGTTGACCTCGAGGGCATGGTCCTGAAGGCCAGCATGGTGATCCCCGGAGATCGCAGTCCCCGCCAGGCCAGTGTGTCCGAAGTGGCTCACGCCACCCTCGCCTGCCTGCGCCGCACTGTTCCCGCCGCCGTGCCGGGTGTGGCCTTCCTCTCCGGAGGGCAGGGGCCGCAACTGGCGACCGAACATCTCGACGCCATGAACCGTCTCGGGCCGCATCCATGGCAGCTGTCCTTCTCCTACGGCCGGGCGCTGCAGGATCCCGCCCTCGCCGCCTGGCTCGGGGAGGCGGCCAACGTCGAAACTGCCCAGCAGGCGCTGGCCCATCGGGCCCGGTGCAACAGCGCGGCCACGCTGGGCGGCTACGCCGCGGCACGCGAACCCCAGCGGGTCTGACGGTTGCCCGCCCGCGCCACCCGCGAGGCCCCGGATCGCAACCTGGCGGTCGAGCTCGTGCGCGTCACCGAAGCGGCCGCGCTGGCGGCGGCACGCTGGATGGGCCGCGGCGACAAGCTCGGTGCGGACGGCGCCGCCGTCGATGCCATGCGGGTGGTGTTGAACAGCGTGGCGATGGACGGCATCGTCGTCATCGGTGAGGGCGAGAAGGACAACGCCCCCATGCTCTACAACGGCGAGCGGATCGGCAACGGCACCGCCCCCAGCACCGACATCGCCGTCGACCCCATCGACGGCACGACACTCGCCTCCCTCGGACGGGGCAATGCCCTGTCAGTCATCGCGGTGAGCGAACGCGGCACCATGTTCAATCCGGGACCGTGTTTCTACATGGACAAGATCGCCGTCGGCCCCGACGGCGCCGGCGCCATCGACCTGACCAGGTCGGCCACCGAGAACCTGAAGGCCCTGGCCAAGGTCAAAGGCGAGTCCGTGCGCGACCTCACGGCCGTCATCCTGGACCGGCCCCGCCACAC
>CAXMLU010000292.1:0-1969 GCA_964194255.1 uncultured bacterium | reverse complement strand
GGAGATGTGTATAAGAAACAGGGGTGGGGCGCCGACCAGCCCCGCCACTTCGCACGTCTGCAGGGCGCGTTGCATCGGGCTGACAAGGACCAGCGCGAAGCTACGGCCGGCCAACTGCCGCCCAATGAGGCGAGCCTGGTCGCGGCCGTGGCCCGTGAGCGGAAGATCCGTTCTGCTGGTGTGCTGCCCGGACAGAGACCAACTGGTCTCACCGTGGCGGACGAGTGTGGCCGACCAGCGGTCAGTCACACCGGTTCGACGGACACCGGGATGCCGGACAGCACACCGTTGCCAGACAGCACGTCGATGATCGACTCGTCGGTCAGGACATTGGAGTTGGCGCCCGGGCGGCGCGCCGCCACGTGGAGATTGGTGCCGTCATGGTCATGTCCCCACCCGTGAGGAATGCTGACCACGCCGGGCCTCACCGAGTCGGTCACCTCGACGGGCAGCTCGATGGTCCCGACCCGTGACGTGATGCGAGCCGGCTTGCCATCTTCGACGAGCAGGCGAATGGCGTCGTTCGGGTGGACATGCACGGTGCAGCGTTCTTTTCCCTTCACCAGCACGTCGATGTTGTGCATCCACGAGTTGTTGGAGCGCAGATCGCGGCGCCCGACCAACAGCAACTCATCGTCAGCCCGAGGCCGTTCGAGGAAGTCTTCAAGCCGGTTGAGATCACCGAGGAGGGCCTCGGGCGCCAGCTCGATCTGTCCGCTCTCGGTGCGAAGGACCGCCGGCACGCGGGCCTCCAGCGGGCCGAGATCGATGCCGTGCGGGTGAGCGATTAGGCGGTCCAGGGTGAGGCCGTCGGGCTGGTGACCGAAGCGGTCGCCATACGGCCCGCTGCGGAGGAGAAAGTCCAGCATGCGGGCCGGTCCCCGCCGGCCGCAGCGCGACAGCTCCGCGACGAGCGCATCAGCGTCCAGTCCCGATACTCGAGACGTCTCCGAGCCGACGGCGCGCTGAACCGCGGCCAAGAGGATCTGGTCGTCGAGCGCGTCCACGTCGACATTGACGCCGAGACCGCCAGCGATGGCAGCCAATCGCAGAAGCGTCCGCCATTCGGGAACCTCGTCGTTGTCCGGCTCGAACGTCGGAGGCGACCAGTTGGCGACGTTGCGAATCGCCAGCCGGTACAGCAGCAGGTCAAAGTGACCCTTAACGAGCGGGGACGGCGCCGGGAGAATCACGTCTGCATGCTGCGTCGTCTCGTTGAGATAGATGTCCACACTGATCATGCAGTCCAGGGAGGCCAGCGCCGCATCCAGGCGATCGCTGTTCGGCGTGGACAGCACCGGATTGCCGGCCACCGTGATCAGCGCTCGAATCCGCCCCTCTCCTGGTGTGTCGATCTCCTCGGCCAGGGTGGCGACCGGGAATTCGCCGAGCACACTCGGTAGGCTTCGGACGCGTGTCCGGCGGATGCCGCGGAGCTTGAAGCCGCGGCCGGATCCCGGCGGTCCCTCGGTGTTTGGCGATCCCGCGGCCGGAAGAGGGAAAAGGGCGCCGCCGCGTCGATCGAGGTTGCCGGTGAGAGCGTTGAGCACATCGACCAACCAACTGGCGAGCGTGCCGAACTCCTGGGTGCATGTGCCGATCCGGCCATAGACCGCGGCGGTAGGCGCCGCGGCCAGTTCTCGGGCCAGCCGCCGGATGTCCCCCGCGGGCACACCACACGCATCGGCAACCCGTTCCGGTGCAAAAGGCTCGGCGGCCGCCTTGACGTCATCGCCCCCCGCCACCCACTCGGCCAGCCGTCCGAACGAGACCAGGTCCTCGGCGAAGAGCGTGTGGACCATGGCCATGAGGAAGAGCGCGTCCGTGCCGGGACGGATAGCCACGTGCTCGTCGGCTTCCGTAGCTGTCTTCGTCCGCCGGGGATCGACCACGACGATGCGCCCGCCCCTGGCCCGCAATTCCTTCAGCCGCCCGGGTAGGTCGGGCGCGGTCATCAGGCTGCCGTTCG
>CAXMLU010000291.1:0-4024 GCA_964194255.1 uncultured bacterium | reverse complement strand
GTGGCGGCGGCGGCGCCCGGCGCGGCGGTGGTGGCACTGGACTGCACCGTGCCTCCGCCTCGGCTGCACGCCCCGGCGATGAGCGCGACGACCGCCACGGCCACCCGCCAACGAAAGCGCTTCACAAGGTCCCCCCTTGGTTGTTGTTGAGTGAGCCTATCTGACGGACCGTCAGGCGGGAACGCGCACTGACCGCGCCGCGACTACTCCTTGTCCCGGCCCGCCATACGGTCCGTCGCGCGGTCCGTCGCGGCCCGCTGCTCAAAGATCAGTCGCGCCAGCCAGAAACGGAAAAAGTTGGCGAGCGAATACCGGAGAAAAAGGACACTGCCGGCGACGGTCAGCCCGACCCCCAGGAGGGCCAGGATGGTGTCGTCGCCCTGGTCGAGGGCGAGCTTGGTGCTGTGCGACGCAAAGTAGGACACCAGCGTCAGAACCAGGCCGCCCACCATCATGAGGACGCCGAGACGGAGTAGGGCCGTCTCGCGTCCGGTGGCCGGGTCCTTGAGGTGCATGGCCGCGATCTCGGCGCGGAACTCCTCCACCCGATTGCTGTTCTCGATCACCGGCGTGACCGTACATCCTGCCAGTCGCAGCATGTAGCGTCCCGCCCGATGGCCGAGGAGGTGCTCTACCGGGTCGAGGACGCGGTTGCGGTGGTGACCCTCAACCGGCCCGAGCGATTGAACGCGTGGACCCCGTCGCTCGAGACGGCGTATTTCGACTGCCTGGCCGAAGCCGCCGCCTCCTCCGACGTGCGGGCCGTCGTGGTCACCGGCGCCGGTCGCGGATTCTGCCCCGGTGCGGACATGAACTATCTGCAGGAGCTTGGCGCCGGAGGCACGCGGGAACGGGACCCCCGGCCCATGACCTTCCCGTTGCAGATCCCCAAGCCGATGATCGCGGCCATCAACGGGGCGTGCGCCGGCCTCGGGCTGGTCCAGGCGTTGATGTGCGACGTGCGCTATGCGGCGGCGGGGGCGAAGTTCACCACCGCCTTCGCCCGGCGGGGGCTCGTAGCCGAACACGGCTCCTCGTGGCTGCTGCCGCGACTGATCGGCACGTCGCGTGCCCTCGATCTGCTCCTCAGCGGCCGGTTGTTCACGTCCGAAGAGGCCCACGAGCTCGGCGTGGTCAACCGGGTGGTGGCCGTGGAGAACGTGCTGGCCGACGCCGTCGGCTACGCCAGGGACCTCGCCGCCAACTGTTCTCCGGCATCGCTGGCCGCCATCAAGGACCAGGTGTACCGCCACTTCACCGTGGACCTCGAGACGGCCAAGCGGGAGAGCGACCGCCTCATGGGCATCTCGCTGACCGGGCCCGACTTCACCGAGGGGGTGGCCAGTTTTGTCGAGAAGCGACCGCCCCGCTTCCTACCCCTGGGCGAGGGCACCGTCTTCGCCCCGTAGGTCCCTGGCAGAGGGGTCCGCCGATTCGGCTACGGTCGCCGCTAGCTTGGTTTGACCGGGTTCGCCCATCGGCCGAAGGAAGATTGCCAATGAACAAGACGGAAGTTGTCAATACCATCGCCCAGAAGACGGGGCAGTCGGCTAACGCGGTCGGGGAGGTCCTGACGGCCTTCGAAGCCGTGATCACGGAGGCGGTGGCCGCTGGCGACAGGGTCCAACTGCCGGGGTTCCTGACCTTCGAGCGGGCCGAACGGGCCGCCCGAACCGGACGAAACCCCTCAACCGGGATGGAAATGCAGATCCCCGCCGCCACCGTCCCCCGGGTCAAAGCCGGCAAGTCGTTCAAGGACGCCGTCGGACACTGATGTAGCGGCCGGAGTCGCCGTCGGCGGACCCCGCCGGCGGCTCTGTCCGGACCCGTCGCTGTAGCGTCCGACCCGTGTCCGACACCCGCTTCCCCGCCGGCTTTCTCTGGGGTACGGCGACGGCCGCCCATCAGGTCGAGGGAAACAACTGGAACAACGACTGGTGGGCATGGGAGCACACCCCCGGTTCCGGGTGTACCGAACCGAGCGGTGACGCCTGCGACCAGTGGGAGCGGTGGGCCGAGGATCTCGAGTTGCTGCGCAGCCTCAACTTCGGCGCCTACCGCTTCTCGGTGGAGTGGGCCCGGATCGAGCCGGAGGAAGGCGAGTTCTCCGCTGCCGCTCTCGACCACTACCGCCGGCTGTGCGCCCGCTGCTGGGAGCTCGGCGTCCAGCCCATCGTCACCCTGCACCACTTCACCTCCCCGCGGTGGGTGGCGGCCGCCGGGGGATGGGCTGACCCGGCCACCGCCGATCGCTTCGGCCGCTTCGTGGCGCGCACCGCCGGGGCGTTAGGCGACGTCGTCAGCCATTGGTGCACGATCAACGAGCCCAATTGGCTGGTCACCAACGGCTACTTCCTCGGCCACTGGCCCCCGGGCGAGAGGGGCGGAGCCCGGGCCGGCCAGGCGACCACGACCGTCGTCGCCGCCCACCAGCGGGCGGTCGAGGCGGTGCGGTCCAGCGCCCATCCGGCGCCGGTCGGGATGGCCGCGGCCATGACCGACTTCCATGCCGTCGCCGGCGGCGAAGACCGGCGGGACCAGTTCCGCAAGTACATGGAAGACGTGTGGCTGGACGCGACCGCCGGCGACGACTTCCTCGGCGTGCAGGTGTACACCCGCCTGCGCGTCGGCCCGGAGGGGGCACTGCCCAACGAGGAGGGCGTGCGCGCCACGCTGATGGGCTACGAGTTCTGGCCTGAGGCATTGGAGGCTTGCCTCCGGCGGGCGCATCAGGTCACCGGGCTGCCATTGATGGTGACCGAGAACGGCATCGGCACCGACCAGGACGACGAGCGAATCGAATACGTGGAAAGGGCATTGCAAGGCGTACGGCGCGCCCTCGCCGACGGGATACCGATCAAGGGCTATCTCTATTGGAGCCTGCTGGACAACTTCGAGTGGGACCAGGGGTACGGGCCGACGTTCGGCCTGGTGGCGGTGGATCGGGCCACCCAGGCCCGATCGGTCAAGGCCAGTGCTCGCTGGCTGGGGCAGGTCGCCGGCGCCAATCAGCTCCCGACCGCTTGACTGCTAATCGGCGGCGGCTTCGAGGTCCCGGAGCCGCCGCTCCAGGAATCTCCGCTCCGCGGTCGTCGTGACCAGCGCCAACGCCCGCCGGTAGGCCGCCCTCGCTTCTTCGTTGCGGCCGAGTCGGACCAGCAGGTCGGCGCGCGCCGAATGCAGCAGATGGTTTCGGTACAGCACGTCAAGCGCGGCCAGCGCGTCCAGCCGCGCCAATCCCTGCTCGGCACCGTCGGCCATAGCGATGGCGACCGCCCGGTTCAGTTCGACAACCGGCGAGGGCGCGATGCGGGCCAGCTCGCCGTACAGCGCGGCGATCTGGCGCCAGTCGGTCGTGTCGGAGGAATCCGCCTCATCGTGCAGGGCGGCGATCGCCGCTTCGAGCTGATACGGACCGGGGCCGCCCGTGGCCGCACTGCGGCGCAGCGCCCGCTCGACCAGGGCTACGCCCTCGGCGATCTGCGCCTGGTCCCACCGGCTGCGGTCTTGCTTGGCAAGCAACACCAGGTCGCCCACCTCGTCGACCCTGGTGTCACGACGGGCGTCGTGAAGCAACATGAGGGCCAGCAGACCGAAGACCTCGCTCTCGTCGGGCATAAGCCCGGCCAGGAACCGGCCCAGCCGGATGGCCTCGGCGCACAACTCCCGCCGGATCAGCACATCACCGGCGGTCGCCGCGTAGCCCTCGTTGAAGATCAGGTAGATGACGCTCAGCACTTCGGGCAGACGGTCCGGCAACACGTGATCGGGAGGGACCTGGTACGGGATACGGGCTTCTTTGATCTTCTTCTTCGCCCGGACGATCCGCTGGGCCATGGTGGCCTCAGGCACGAGGAACGCCCGGCCGATCTCGGTGGTCGTCAGCCCGCCGAGGGTCCGCAATGTCAGTGCAATCTGGGCCTCCGTCGCCAGGGCGGGATGGCAGCAGGTGAAGACCAGCCGCAGCCGGTCGTCCTCGACGCCCTCATCATCCCACCCCTCGTCGTCGCCGGTGTCGGTGTCG
>CAXMLU010000290.1:0-1922 GCA_964194255.1 uncultured bacterium | reverse complement strand
CTCCAGGACCGGTCCTTGCCCAGGCGAGGCCAGCCAGGCCGCCAGGGCGCGCCGGCCTTTGGCCGTGATCGAGTACACGGTGCTGGACCGTTGACCGACCGCTCTGGACGTGGCTTTGGCGTAGCCGCCGGCGGCGAGTTTCTTGGGTTCCTCGTAGAGCTTGGACTGGGCTCGGGGCCAATACCGGCTAAGGCCTCGATCCATCTGCTGGGTCAGCTCATAGGTGCTGAAGGGCTTGACAGCGAGCAGCCCGAGTAGCGCGAATGACGTCCCGGTAAGCTCGGCGGTTGACATACCCTCCCCTTTGGAGTATTTCTTAGTCCCATTGGGAGTATACAAGAAGGAGCGGATGGGATGACCAGCCACGTGGCCAACATCGAACAGGCCAGCGCCTGGGACGGCGAAGAAGGCCAGCACTGGAGCACGCACGCCGACCGCTACGACGCGGCCGTGCAGCGCTACGACCGCGTGCTCTTCGACGCCGCGGCGATCGGCGAACACGACGACGTCCTCGACATCGGCTGCGGGTGCGGCGCCTCGACCCGCCAGGCAGCCCGCCTGGCGGCATCAGCAAGGGTTCTGGGGGTGGACCTGTCTGGCCCGATGATCGACCAGGCGCGACGGCGCAGCCGCGATGAAGGGCAGGCCAACACCGAGTTCCTCCAAGCCGACGCCCAGGTCCACCCGTTCGCGTCGCAGTCCTTCGACCTTGCGATCAGCCGTTTCGGGGCCATGTTCTTCAGCGATCCCGTCGCTGCCTTCACCAACATCGCCGGCGCGCTGCGACCGGGTGGGAGGCTGGCCCTGTTGGCCTGGCAGGAACTGGCCCACAACGACTGGGTGCTTGCGCTGCGAACCGCCCTGGCCGCGGGCCGGTCATTGCCCGAGCCGCCCCCCGGCGCCCCGGGGCCGTTCGGGTTGGCCGACGAGGAACAGGTTCGGAGCATCCTGGTCGAGGCGGGCTTTGACACACTTGAGCTCCACACAGCCCGCGAGCTCATGTACCTCGGCGCGGACGCCGACGATGCGTTCGGCTTCGTTCGCGAGATGGGACTGACCAACGGCTTGCTCACCGGACTCGACCAGACGGCGAGCGCCCAGGCCGTAAGACGCCTTCGTGACACGCTGTCCGCGCACGCCAGCGATGACGGCGTGCTCATCGGCTCGGGCGCCTGGCTGATCACCGCCCACCGTGGCTGAACCGAGGACGGCTCCATCGGTTCCGAAACGGCTGCATCACCACGCCTTCGTGACCACCGACCAGGAAGCCACACGCCGGTTCTACGAAGAGATCATCGGCCTGCCCCTCGTCGCCACCTGGACCGAGACAGCCGCATTCGACGGCGCCATCCCGCAAGCGTTCTGCCACACGTTCTTCGCGCTCGGCGATGGCGGGGCCCTGACCTTCTTCCAGTTCGCCGACGCCGAGCTCGCCGAACGATTCGCGATCTCACCGCCCCCTGCCGGCTTCCAGCACGTCGCCCTCGCCGTCGACGCGCCCACCCAGCACGCCATTCGAAACCGGGCCGAAGCCGCGGGCATCGACGCGAGCGTGGCGGACCACGGCTACTGCCAGTCGCTCTACCTCACCGACCCCAACGGACTGAAACTAGAGCTCACCGTCGACCATCCCGAGATCGAAACGATCGACACAATCCGCAGGCGGAGCGCTCACCAAGACCTCGCCCGTTGGCTTGCCGGCGACCACTGCACGAACAACGATTGGCGACGCGAAGCACAACTCCGCTGAACGCTCGATCCGGTTGGCAGCGGCGCAACCGCTCGGCCTCGAAACCTGGCCGATGCGCCCCTAACGACGTCCCCGACGAGGAGGCGGACTCTGCGGCTGGCCAGTTCGATCACGAACAGGACATAGAGTCGTTGGAGCAAGACGGTGTCCACGGTGAGAAAGTCGGTGGCCA
>CAXMLU010000289.1:0-1543 GCA_964194255.1 uncultured bacterium | reverse complement strand
ACCCCTTGCAATCGATAGGAGCTTCATTACCGCGCCAATAATCCGCTGTCCGCGCCGAGAAGAGCGATTTGCTCGCGCCTGGCAGCGGGCGGACCGAAAACCAGAAACAACCCCGCTAGCGATCCGGCGCTGCTGAGGCGACATCTCGGGCGGGGCGGCTCATAGGCTCCGGCGGCGCGACGAAGTTGATCGGGTGTTCCTTGACGGTTTCGTTTTGGTGCCGTAGCTTCGGGCGCCTGGGACGACAGTCGCCAGAAGGCGGTCGACGATGATGCGCGCTCGTCCTCGTACGGCATTTCTGGGCGCGGCTGGTCTTGTCGTCAGCTTTCTGGCCGTAACGGTGAATACCGGCGTGGCCGGCGCAGCGCCTCAGACGATCGCTATCGGCATCGACCACGCAGCCCCGGCCGGACATAACTGGAGTTACGTCGACTTCTTTCCGCGCTCGGGCATCAACGTGCACTCCGGCGACGTGTTGGATTTCCAGTGGGCCACGTTGCCCGACGGTTTGCACACGGCCACGATTCTCAAGACTGGTGAGACCCCTCAGCAGGCGTCGACGACGGTCTATCCGCCGGTCACGCCAGACCCCGACGACGGGGCCAACCAGCTCCAGGGAAACCCGTCTATCGACGGCCCGAGCAACCCGCCGCCCGGCAGCGGTGCGCCTGGTGCGTGTGGCGACACGGCGACGCCATGCACGTTCTCGGGCACGTCTGACCTCAACTCGGGCGCCCGGGGCACTATCGGCTCTCACTTCGTGGTTCATGTCGCCGCCCCAGCCGGAACCTACGACTTCGTCTGCCTCATCCACCCGGGCATGCACGCGAACTTCACCGTCGTCGACCCGACGAGCACCGCTTCCACCCCCTCGGACGTTGCTGCGGCAGCCGATGCCCAGGCGACGAGCGACACCAACGAGGCCCTGGCAACCGAGGCCGCCGCTCCGCCCGCCCAGGTGCAGAACAACCCTCATGGCACCCACACGGTGACGGCGACGGCCGGGACGGCGACGCCCTACGTCGACGTCAACGAGATGCTCCCCCAGAGCACGGCGATCCAGGCTGGGGACACCGTCAAGTGGGCGACCAAGACCATCAAGGACATCCACACTGTCACCTTCCCCCAGGGCTCCAATCCGAGCACTGAGCCGCTCCCGTTCTATTGCGAAGCCTCGCCGGATGTGCTGCAGAACGGGCCGCCGGCCGGTCCCGGTCCGCCGTGCGGCGATCCGACCAAGTTCGAGGCCGGTTTCAACGTCGCCCCGTCGGGGGGAACTGTGATATCGAGCCCGGCCACGGTGGCCACGACGGGGCTCATCGCCAACCCCCCTACCCCGCTCCCGTCGAGCTATTCGTTCAGCTTCCCCAATGCCGGCACCTACACCTACCAGTGCCGTGTCCACGACCACATGGTCGGCACCGTCCAAGTTGCCGCGGTAGCCGTGTCAGTGCCGCCGGCACCACCGGCGACGCCGGTGGCTGGCCGCCCGGACTTCAACGGCTGAACATCCCACGGACCCGGCGGTCGCCCCCAACCCTGT
>CAXMLU010000288.1:0-8304 GCA_964194255.1 uncultured bacterium | reverse complement strand
ACGGGCAGGAGTCCATCGAGATCCTGCTCCAGGTCATGGAGAATCACCGCGAGGACCTGGTCGTGATCCTCGCCGGCTACCGGGACCGTATGGACCAGTTCTTCCAGAGCAACCCGGGCATGGGCTCCCGTATCGCCCACCACATCGACTTTCCCGACTACACGGTCGAAGAGCTCGTGAGCATCGCCCATCTGATGCTCGATGAGCAGCACTACGAACTGACGCCGGACGCAGATGTGGCCTTTCGTTCGTACCTCGAGCGCCGGATGACCCAGCCGAGGTTCGCCAATGCCCGTAGCGTCCGCAATGCCCTCGAGCGGGCGCGACTGCGTCAGGCCAATCGTCTGGTTTCCGAGCCGGGCCGTCCCCGAGGCCGGGCGGATCTGATGCGCATCGAGGCCGAGGACATCTTGATGAGCAGGGTTTTCGCTGACGACGTTGAGGTCGGGGCGGAGTCGAGCGGGCCACATGTGGGTACGATCGCTTCGTCCCCATGAAAGGCTGGTTTGTCGTGCTCACCCGTGTCTCTTGACGAGCGATCAGGAGCAACTTCGCCATCGCTTGGTGTTCTTGGAAGCTTTTGCAGACGCCTCCGACGAGGCCATGTTCAGCCACGACCACGAGGCACGGGTGACGAGCTGGAACCGCAGTGCCCAGCGGATTTTCGGCTATCTCCCCGGAGAGATCGTGGGCCAGCCCTCTCTCATTCTGTTCCCGGAGCACCTGCAATGCGATGCGCAGCGGCTCTTCGCCACCGTCGCCGACGGGGACCATGTCGACCACTTTGAGACGGAGGCGATACGAAAGGGCGGCCTGCCCATCGTCATATCCATGTCGCTCCGCCCGGTCGTCCACGGCGTCGGACGCCTTCCCTCCACTGCGGTGGTCGCACGCGACATCACTGAACAGCGTCTGGCTCAGGCCACACTGGCGGAGATGGACAACCGGGTACGCGACCGCGAGGCGCTGGCGCATGTCGGCAGCTGGTTGTGGGACGTACGCACCGGTGCCGTGCAATGGTCCGATGAGCTGCATCGCATCCATGGTGTAGATCCGCTCGAGTTCGAAGGAACACTCGAAGCGCACGTTCGCCAGGTCCATCCGGAGGACGAGAAGCGAGTGCTGGCCGGCATGGAGGAGGCCGTGGCATCGGGCCGTCCCTTCGAGGAGGAGTACCGGATCGTCCGGGCCGGCGGCGAACTGCGCTGGGTTCTTTCCCGGGCGGAGCCCAGCATCGGCTCAGCCGGGGTAGTCGTCGGTCTGCGGGGGATCGGTCAGGATGTGACCGACCGTCGAGGCGGTGCGCCAGGCGGTTAGCCGGGCGAGGCGTCGCGCCCGACGAGGTGCTTGACCCGCTCGACCAGATCCTGGGTAATTGCCGATTCCAACCCGCCGGCATCGAGCATGTTGGCGAGTTCGCGAAGGGTGCCGCTGACATGGGAACGAACGGCGGACGTGAGTTCGTTGAACTCCTCCGATTCCCGGACGGCCTTGAGCGACTGAACGAGGGTGTCGAAGTCTCTGCTCCCGGCGCGTGCGCCGATTACATAGCCCATCCCGAAGGCCAAGATCAGCCCCATCTCACTCCTCGCGCTCGGCCTCAATGTGCAGATGCACCCGCACATCGGGGAAGATCCGCAGCATCAACACCGTCGGAAAGGCGATGTCGAAGTCCCGCATATCAAAGACCTGCTCGCCGCAGACGACGAGCTTGCGATCCGACATCGCCGTGACGGTCACCGTGCCCTGCACCGGTCGCGCCACTCCGTGGAACGTGACGTCGCCGGCCAACAGGTAGCGATTGCCCTCGCCGATCGGGGTGCAGTCGCGCAGGTCAATAGATACGACCGGGAACCGGCGGGCTTCGATCCGGCGGAGCAACTCGGCGTCGTACAGGCTGTTGCCCGACTTGAGGCCGGCGACCTCGGTTTCGAGGTGAGCGGCCGGCTTGGTGTCGGCGCAGAGCGAACCCCCTCGGACCTCCGCTTCGACGAAGCCGGTCACGCCGATGGTTCCGAAGCTGATCGGCCCGACCGTTGACCGAGCCTCGATCAGCACGACCGAGCGATCCGGCACGACAGTGAACCGACCGGCGCACGCTTCGGCGGTCGGGTCGATCGGCTCACTGCCCGATTCGCCCTCCGTGTTCAGCGCGATGCGGCCGGCCGGCCAGAACTCGGCGTCGTCCACCGTTCTTCGCGGGTACAAGGGCGAGGTCGAGGACACCGCCGACCACGTCTGGCCGAGGACCGCCGACCACGTGCCCTCGACCTCGGCCAGAGCGGCCTCAGTCGTGTTCGTGGCCTGGTAGCGGCGCAGGACGTAGTCGAGGCGGTCTCGCTCCTGCTTGATCACGCCCATCCAGATCCGCAACACCCGCTCGCCGTGGGCAGTGAGGCCGTAGACCCGTCGCGTCTGGCGAGCGGCCGGGGTCTCTGGCCATGACTCGACGAGGCCGTCCGTCTCCATCTGGGCGAGGGCCCGGTAGACACCCGGCCGATCGATATGCCCGAAATGAAAGTCCTGCAGGTCCTTCACCAGGTTGTACCCATAGCTCGGCCGCTCGGACAGCAGCAGGATGATCGCCGGAAAGAGGAAATGGCGGGGCGGCGCCACCGTGAACCGGCCAAGCGCGGCGTCGTTGGCCTCGTTCCTGCTCTCGGAACTCAGCATGACGATTCCCCCTGCTGCTTCGGTCCCATACAGCGAAGAAACGTTGGTCTAGCGCGTGCATCGCCCGGCCGCAACGCGATCGGCCGCGGGTCGGCGTACCATCAGACCCCTCTCCCCGTCACCAGTCATGAGAAAGGGATCCGACTTGACCGACGTCGCGGTGGATCTTCCTCTCGGCGCGCTGGCCGAGGATCTGGCGTCCGCCGCCCTGGCCATGGCCCGCCGGTTCTCTGACGGGGCCACCCTGTGGTGTATCGCCCCGGACTGGCCGGAGCACGCCCACCATGTCGCCGTCGAGTTTGTCCACCCCGTGATTATGGGCAAACGGGCTTTGCCGGCGGTCACGGTCCCCGACGTGGATCCGGTGCCGCCTCTTCGTGCCCTGGTGCGCTCCGGCGATCTGCTGCTCGGTGTCGGGCGGGCCGACCACGCCGCCATGCGGGAGTCGATGCGCCGAGCCGGGGTGTGGGGCCTGGAAACGGTGTGGATTGGGGCCGGACATCGCCCCGCCCCGGGCGCCGCGGACCATGTCCTGTGGCTAGAAGACGAGGCGGCCGACGAACTTGCGACGTACACCGGCCGCTTCGTGCTGCTCTACCACCTGCTGTGGGAGCTGACCCATGTGTGCTTTGAGCACCCCGGCCTGCTCAAGACGGTCGAAGCAACGTGCACTGACGAGGTGTGCATCACCTGCTCAGACGCGGCCGAGCTGGGCGAGGTCGTCACCGTCGCCTCGGACGGCGACGTCACGGTCCGGACGCCAGAAGGTCTCTCCCTCGTCGACACCACCCTCATCGACGCCGTCCAGACCGGCGACCTCCTCCTCATCCACGCCGGCACGGCCGTCGAACGCGTCTCGGCTGGCCAAACATGAGCCCGGAGGGCACGGATTTCCTCTACCCCTTCATCGAGGGCGACGAGCGGGACACGGAAGGCCTGCTTGCCGATCTGGCCAGATCCGCCAACGGCAAAGCGGTGGAGAGCCGCCGGCTCCGCGACGCCACGCTGGCTGCCTGCCGGGACCAGATCGACAACCTGGCCGCCGACCTGGCGGAACGGCTGGGGGCCGGCGGCTGCCTGTTCACCTTCGGCAACGGAGGCAGCTCGACCGACGCGGCCACGGTGGCATCGCTCTTCGCCCGCCCACCCTACGGCCGGCCACTCTCGGCCCGGTCGCTGGTCGCCGACCAAGCGGTGCTCACCGCTCTTGGCAACGATGTTGGCTTTGAGTTGGTCTTCTCGCGCCAGCTGATCGCCCACGGTCGAGCGGGCGACATCGCGCTCGGGATCTCGACCAGCGGCAACTCGCTGAACCTGCTCCAGGGCTTCGAGGAGGCCAAGCGTCGAGGGCTCCTGACGGCGGGTTTGGCCGGCTATGACGGCGGGCAGATGGCGGCAAGTGCCGCGGTGGACCATTGTCTCGTCGTCCGCGCCGAGAGCGTCCACCGGATCCAGGAGGTCCAGGCCGCGTTGGCCTTCGACCTCTGGGTCACCGTCCAACACCGCCTCGACCCGGCCACCATCGTGACCGCGGCCAAGCCATGACCGACGGCGCCACTCCCAGCAGCCGGGAAGCGACCGTGCTGGATCGAATCGAGTCCTGGCGCCGCCGCCGGCCCCGCCTCACCGACGATGTCGTCACCCTGGCCCACGGGGCCGGCGGCAAGGCGTCGGCCGCGCTCGTCGACTCGGTCTTCCTCGACGCCTTTTCTAGTGGCGAGCTCGCGCCCCTCACGGATTCCGCCGTGATCACCCTTCCTTCGGGGGAACGACTGGCGTTCACCACGGACTCGTTCGTGGTGAAGCCGTGGCGGTTCCCGGGTGGCTCCATCGGTCACCTCGCCGTCCACGGGACGGTGAACGACCTGGCCGTTATGGGCGCTCAGCCGAGGTGGTTGTCGGTGGCGTTCGTACTGGAAGAGGGATTTCCGGTCGCTGACCTCAGGGAGATCGCTGCGGATATGGCCGAGGCCGCAGCCACCGCGGGAGTCACCATCGTCACCGGCGACACCAAGGTCGTCGACCGTGGCGCCGCCGACGGCGTGTACATCACCAGCGCCGGTGTCGGCGTCGTCCCCGCCGGACGGGAACTCGGCGCTGAACGGGTGCGCGCCGGCGACGTCGTGCTCATCTCGGGCTCTCTCGCCGACCACGGCATGGCGGTCATGCTGGCGCGCGGCGACCTGGCCCTCGAGGCCGACATCAGGTCCGACACCGCGCCCGTCAACGGCCTGGTCGAAGCGCTCTTGACGGCGGCCCCGTCGACGCGCTGGATGCGCGACCCCACGCGGGGCGGGCTCGGCACGGTCTGCAACGAGCTGGCCCGAGACACCGATCTGGCGGTCATCCTCGACGAGCGTCTCCTGCCCGTCGACCCGGCCGTCGCCGGCGCCTGCGACCTGCTCGGCATCGATCCGTTGTACGTCGCCAACGAAGGAAAGGTCCTCGTCGTCGTCGCGCCGGACGAGGCCGACGCCGCTCTAGCCGCCCTCCACGCCCTACCTCTCGGAGCCGGAGCGGTTCGAATCGGCGAGATACGACAGGATCCGGAGGGGATCGTCGTCCTGCTCACCTCGTTCGGCGGTACCCGCATCGTCGACATGCTCGTCGGCGACCCACTGCCCCGGATCTGCTGAAGTGGCGGCCGAGCGCCGCCGGCTGCGGGTCACCGGAACGGTCCAGGGCGTGGGCTTCCGACCCTTCGTCTATCGCCAAGCGGTGGCCCTCGGTTTGAGTGGCTTCGTACTCAATGACAGCGCCGGGGTACTTATCGAGGTCGAGGGGCCGATCGATGGGCTCGACGAACTCGCTCGCCGCGTCGCCGACGACCCACCGCCGCTCGCCCGGGTCGCGTCTGTTGACTATGCGCCCGTTGCCGTCACCGGCACGGACGACGGCTTCCATATTGTCGCCAGCACCGACCTCGGCGCACCCGACGCGGCGGTCAGCGTTGACACCGCGACATGCGCCGAGTGCCTCGCCGAGGTCGACGACCCGGGCGACCGTCGCTATCGCTATCCGTTCACCAACTGCACCAACTGCGGGCCCCGGTACACCATCGTGATCCGCGTCCCTTATGACCGGCCAGCCACCACGATGGCCGGCTTCGTCATGTGCACAGCGTGCCAGGCCGAGTACGACGATCCCTCGGATCGGCGCTTCCACGCCCAACCCAACGCCTGTCCGGTATGCGGCCCGCAGCTGTGGTTGCGCCGTTCCGACGGATCAACCGTCGCCCGGGCCGACTCCGCTCTAACCGGAGCGATAGACCAACTCAACCGCGGGCGCATCCTCGCCGTGAAGGGTCTCGGCGGCTATCACCTGGCCGCCGACGCCACCAATGAAGACGCCGTCGGCGAACTACGCCGCCGCAAACACCGAGACGACAAGCCGTTCGCCGTCATGGTCGCCGACCTGGCCGCGGCCCAGGACCTATGTCAGCTAACGGATGAGGCGGAAGCCGCTCTGACCTCCCTTCGGCGCCCTATCGTGCTGGCGGCGCGGCGGCCCGATCCAGCGGTACCCATCGCGGCCGGGGTCGCCCCCAATCTGCCCGACCTCGGCCTGATGCTGCCGTACACGCCCCTCCACCACCTGCTGATGGAGGGTGTGACCGGACCGTTGGTGATGACGAGCGGAAACCTGTCCGACGAACCCATCGCCCACCTCGACGACGACGCCATGACGCGGCTCGGTCTGCTCGTAGACGGCGTGCTGACCCATGACCGGCCTATCCACATACGGTGTGACGACTCCGTCGAGCGCTCTACTCCGCGGCGGATTCAAGTAGTGCGCCGCTCGCGGGGATACGCGCCCGAGCCGATGACGCTACCGGCCGGTGTGGAGTCACACCGTCACGTCCTCGCCGTCGGCGCCGAGCTGAAGAACACCATCACGGTCTCCAAGGAGCGCCTCCTGGTCAGCAGCCACCACATCGGCGACCTCGAACATCTGGCGACCTACCAGTCGTTTCTCCAGGCCGTCGAACATCTTTGCCATCTCTACGGGGTCTCACCCGAGATCGTCGCTCACGACCTCCATCCCGAGTACCTATCCACCAAGTTCGCCCTCGACCTCGGTCTGCCGACGTTCAGTGTGCAGCACCATCACGCCCATATCGCGTCCTGTCTGCTCGAACATGGCCACACCACTCCTGTGATCGGTGTGGCCTTCGACGGCCTCGGGATGGGAACCGACGGCGTCCTCTGGGGCGGCGAGTTCCTGCTCGCTGACCTCGCAGGCTTCGAGCGCGTGGGTCATCTGTTTCCGGTGACCATGCCGGGCGGATCAGCGGCTATCAGAGAGCCGTGGCGCATGGCGATGTCCTGGATACACGCTTCGGCCGGAAGCAACCGGGCTCGTCGCTTC
Source organism: uncultured bacterium (assembly GCA_964194255.1). Taxonomy (GTDB): domain Bacteria; phylum Actinomycetota; class Acidimicrobiia; order Acidimicrobiales; family CAXMLU01; genus CAXMLU01. The sequence continues at coordinate 1,263 of CAXMLU010000288.1, read as the reverse complement.
GGCGCGCAAGTGGATCCCCGATTCACGGCCGTGCTCGACCTGGTTGAGCGCCAGTCCGCTCCGCAGACCACAAGTGTCGGGCGGCTGTTTGACGCCGTGGCCGCCATCATCGGCGTGCGGCACAAGGTCACCTACGAGGGCCAGGCGGCCATCGAGCTCGAAGCGCTGGCGCGCACGGTCCCGGCCGGCTCTGGGCCCGAGTATCCGCTCGCCATCGACGGGGCGACCCTCGACCCCCGGCCGCTGGTGGCCGCCATCCTGGCCGATGTGGACCGCGGCCGGTCTCCGGCCGAGATGGCCGCCGGGTTCCACGACAGCCTGGGCCGAACCGCCGCCACCCTCGCCTGCGATCTGGCCCGCGCCCACCGGGTGGAGACGGTGGCGTTGTCCGGCGGCGTGTTCCAGAACGCCCGGCTGACCGACGTCGTGACCGCGGAGCTGGCCCGCCAAGGCCTGCCCGTGCTCGTCCATCAATTGGTGCCCCCGAACGACGGCGGCATCAGCATCGGGCAGGCCGCCATCGTCGCGAGCGAGAGCTGAGGATTTACGGCCGGGCGTGGCCAGGCGCCGCCGACACTTCCCGAGGGTTTCCCGCCGAGTTGGCCGAAACCGTTACGTGGTATGCCCGCTCCTTCTGGCGGCGAGTCACCCCGCGCCCTTGCCCGGAGTGGCCCACTGCCCAGCCTTGTGCCCGGATAGCTCCGAGTGTCACCGATCGGGCCCGGTCCGTTAGCCAGGGAGGCCGCCAGGACGCCGCCTCGGCGGTAGAGCGTGCCGACCAAGCCGGGATTCAGCTGCGAGGCACGCTCCTGCTCGCCCCGACAGCCCGGCAAGCGACGAGATGTGAAGCCGGAGTGTGCGCCACGACGGACCATGCCCACTCGATCCAGGCTGATTCGACCTCGTTCATAACGGCCGAACTTAACTTTGGTCGGGGGACGGAACGGGAACCGCGCGAAATGTTTCCTTTGTGTTCAGAGACAGTTTGCGGTTAAAGGAGTTCGACCAAGAAATGGCCCGGGCCGCCAAGCCGAAAGCTACGGGCGGAGGGCACCCGACGAGTGTGATGGCGCGACATTAGGAACTGGTGACTCGGAGGCCGGAGTAGGAACATTGGGGATGCCTGGCGTGCGCTGCCGAGCGCGCTGAAGAGGCCGCCGGGCCGTGCTAGCCGCCTGGTTGATCTCCGCGCCCGAAACGGGGAGGCGCCGCGCCCCGGCCTAAACCCCAGCTCGACCCGCCGAGGCGGCCCTCTTCCAAGGC
>CAXMLU010000287.1:0-8793 GCA_964194255.1 uncultured bacterium | reverse complement strand
GACCACGACCGCGCCGCCGGCGCCTGCGCCGCCGAGCTCCCTGCCTCCGGCGACGGTGCTCACCATGCCGTTCCCGCCGCCCACCACCCGACCTCCGCGGCCCTGAAGCGGCCGGGCGTGCGACTCGATCGACTCCTGATGGGCGTCGACGTTCGGTCGGTGGACGGAGGCGATCCCGCTGCCACCGAGGTGACGCGGGTGACCCACGACTCGCGACAGGTCACGCCGGGCGCCTTGTACTGCTGTGTCGTCGGCTCCCGCGTCGACGGCCATCAGCTCGCCGGGGAGGCGGTTGGGGCGGGGGCGGTCGCCTTACTCTGCGAGCACGCTGTCGATGCATCCGCCGTCCAAGTGGTCGTGCCAAGCACCCGTGCGGCCATGGGTCCGGTGGCGGCGGCCTTCTACCATCACCCGTCGCATGATCTGACCGTCGTCGGCGTGACCGGGACGAACGGCAAGACGACAACAGCCCATCTGCTCGCCGCCATCTTCGAAGCCCACGGCTGGAGTACCGGTGTGCTCGGAACGCTCAGTGGAACACGGACCACCCCCGAGGCCCCCGAGTTGCAAGCCCGCCTGGCCGCCTTTCTCGGCGAAGGACGCGCCGCGGTGGCGATGGAGGTCTCCTCCCACGCGCTCGTTCAGCATCGCGTTGACGCCGTACGCTTCTCCGCCGCCGTGTTCACGAACCTCAGTCAGGACCATCTCGACTTTCACCACTCGATGGAGGAGTACTTCGAGGCCAAGTCCCGACTGTTCGCGCCGGGGCGATCCGACGTGGCCGTGATCAACGGCGACGATCCGTGGGGCCAGAGGCTGCTGGTCATGGTTCCCGGCGCGCGGTCCTTCGGTCTGGTCGATGCCGTCTCCGCCGAGGTGGGCCCGCGAAGCAGCACATTTCTGTGGCGAGGGCAGGCGGTGCGACTTGGCCTCGGGGGCCGGTTCAACGTGGCGAACGCCCTGGCCGCGGCCACGACCGCCGAGGCGCTGGGGATTCCGGCGCTTGTCGTGGCCGAAGGGTTATCCACAGCTACGCCCATCCCCGGTCGGTATGAATCCATCGATCTCGGCCAGGATTTCAGCGTGCTGGTCGACTACGCCCATACTCCCGACGCCCTCGCGCAGGTGCTGGCGTCCGCCCGAGAGGGCCTGGCTGCCGGGCATCGGCTGACCGTCGTTTTTGGTTGTGGCGGTGATCGGGACCGGGAGAAGCGGCCGCTCATGGGGGAGGTGGCCACCCGCGCCGCCGATCTGACGGTGCTCACCTCCGACAACCCCCGCGGCGAGGATCCGCAGGCGATCATCGACGAGGTGCTCCGGGGGGTGCCCGCCGATCGACGATCGAGGTTGGTGGTCGAAGTCGATCGCCACGCCGCCATCGCGCGGGCGGTGGACCAGGCGGGTGGCGGCGATCTAATCGTGATCGCCGGCAAGGGCCACGAGACCGGCCAGGAGTTCGCCGGCCGCATCGAGCCGTTCGACGATCGCGCCGTGGCCCGAGAGGCGATCCGCGCCGCGATGCGCGCGGCGGGAGGCTGCTCGTGAGGGCGTTGCTCTACGCGGGCGCTGTGTCGCTCTTCGTCTCCCTGCTTGGCACACCGGTTCTGATCCGCTGGCTGCGAACCCAAAACATCGGACAACAGATTCGCGAGGACGGACCGGAGGGCCACCTGACCAAGGCCGGTACGCCCACGATGGGCGGCCTGATGATCGTCGGGGGCGCGGGCCTCGGCTATGTCGCTGGCCATCTGGTGACGGTGTTCACCCTCAGCGGATTGTTGACGATGGGCGCCATTTGCGCGGCCGCCCTGGTGGGACTGACCGACGACTGGATCAGCGTCCGGCGCCAGCGCAGCCTTGGTCTCAACAAGCGGGCCAAGTTCGGCGCCCAGTTGGTGGTCGCCCTGGTGTTCGCGCTCCTGTGCGTGCAGTGGGCCCACGTCACCACCACGTTGTCCTTCACGCGATATACGTCGCCGGGAATCGAGATCGGCAAGGCCGGTTGGGTGATCCTCGCCGTGTTGTTGATCCTGGGCAGCTCCAACGCGGTGAATCTGACCGATGGTCTCGACGGCCTGGCCGCGGGGTCGGCCACATTCGCATTTTCCGCGTTCACGGTCATCGGGTTCTGGCAGCTGCGCCATGTGACCATTTATGCGAAGCCGGGGAGCGTGCCTCCCTATCTCGACATGGCCATCGTGGCCGTGGCCATGATCGGGGGTTGCGCCGGCTTCCTCTGGTGGAATGCGGCCCCTGCTCACATCTTCATGGGCGACACGGGTTCTCTCGCCATCGGCACGGCCATCGCCGCCCTCGCCCTCATCGAGAACGTGCAGCTTCTCTTGGCCATCGTTGGCGGCCTGTACGTGATGGAGACCGTGTCGGTCGTGGTCCAGGTGAGCAGCTTCCGGTTCTTTCACCGAAGGGTGTTCCGAATGGCTCCCATCCACCACCACTTCGAACTGGTGGGGTGGCCGGAGACCACGGTGATCATCCGGTTCTGGATCCTCGCCGGACTCTGTGCCGGGGTCGGCCTCGGCATCTTCTACGCCGACTTCCTCTCCCTCGGTCTGGGCAACTGATGGCGCCGGTACTTATCGTCGGATTCGGGGTCACCGGCGAGGCGGTGGCCCGGCGCCTGGTGGCCGAAGACGGCGAGGTCGTGGCCATTGAAGACCATCCGACCGCGGACCTGAGAAAACGAGCCGTGGAGCTCGGTGTGGACCTAGTCGAGTCTCCGACCCCTTCGCAGCTCGCCGGCCTGGTCCGGAAGGCATCGACAGTTGTACCGAGCCCCGGCGTTCCGCTCGAACATCCCGTCTACGCCGCCGCCGCCTCCGCCGGCATCGCCGTGGTGAGCGAGGTGGAGCTGGCCTGGCGGCGGGCGCGGCAACCGATCATCGCGGTGACCGGCACCAACGGGAAGACGACGGTGACCACGCTGATTACCGAGATGCTGACCACCGCTGGCGTCGATGCCCTGGCCGCCGGCAACATCGGTCTTCCGCTCATCGACGCGGTGTCCTCCAGTGCGGCCGTACTCGTCGCCGAAGTGTCCTCGTTCCAACTGCAGTACACCGATGGGTTCCACCCGAGCGTCTCCGTCTGGCTCAACCTGGCCCAAGACCATCTCGACTGGCACCGCGACATGGAGCACTATGCGGCCGCCAAGGCGCGCGTCTGGTCCAATCAGGTCGCGGGCGACGCAGCGGTCGTCAACGTCGACGACCGCGCCGTGATGGCTGAGGCCGCATCCATTCCGGCCGGCGTGAAGCGGATCACCTTCGGGGCCAGCGGCGACTGGCGGGTGTCCGGCGGCATGCTCACCGGACCGAGCGGCCAGACGGTGCTCCCCGTCGCTGAGCTGTCTCGGTCCATGCCTCATGATGTGGCCAACGCGTTGGCGGCCTCGGCGGCAGCTATCGCGATGGGCGGAAGCCTGGATGCGTGCCGGACCGTCCTGGCCGATTTCCCGGGTCTCCCCCATCGCGTCGAGCTGATCGGGGAGTCTGGAGGCGTGCGGTACTACGACGATTCGAAGGCAACGACGCCGGCGTCGGTGCTGGCCGCGCTGGCCGGGCTCGATTCTGTCGTCCTCATCGCCGGCGGTCGCAACAAGTCGCTCGATCTCGGTGTCCTGGCCGACGGCGCCGATCACATCCGAGCCGTCGTCGCCCTGGGGGAGGCGGCGGACGAAGTTGAAGCGGCCTTCGCCGGACGCCGCCCGGTGAGCCGGGCCACATCGATGCAGGAGGCCGTCGAGATAGCCCGCGCGCTGGCCCAACCTGGCTACGCGGTACTGCTCTCACCTGGCTGCGCGTCCTTTGACATGTACCGCAACTACGGCGCGCGAGGCGATCACTTCGCGGCGCTGGTCCGCGAGCTGGGGGAGGAACCGCGTTGAGCCGAGTCATCGAGCATCGCCCCGCTCCATTCGTCGTTCGCCCGCCTCGACCGACCCGCGCCACACCGACGACGCGCACGCGGGTACGTAGGAAGACACCGGATGGCAAGCGGCCCGCCCGCGCTCCTCTTCCTGGCAGCTATCTCGTGCTGGCCGCGCTGGTGGTGGTGCTCAATCTCATCGGCCTGGTGATGGTGCTCTCCTCGTCGTCGGTCGACTCTCTACGCGCCTACGGGTCGCCCTGGTACTACTTCGAGCGCCAGCTGCTATGGGTCATGCTCGGTGCCGGCGCGCTGGTCTTTGCGGCCAAGGTCGACTACCGGCGCTGGCGTAGAGGCGCGGCGCTCGCCCTCATCGGAGTCATCGGACTCCTCGTGATGGTACTCATCCCCGGCGTAGGCGTGGCGGTGAGCGGATCCCGACGCTGGCTGGGCCTGGGCGCCTGGCGGGTGCAGCCATCGGAGTTCGCCAAGCTGGCCCTCATCCTCTTCGCCGCTGACCTGCTGGCTCGACGGGCGGCCCGGATGCGCCAAGCTTCCTACACCACGTTTCCCGTGGTTTTCGCCCTGTTCGTGCTCGGCCTGCTGGTCATGCTCGAGCCCGACATGGGCACCACGATGGTGCTGGCGTGCATCGCCTTCGCCGTGCTTTGGGTGGCCGGGGCCCGCCTGCGCACACTGACCGTCCTGCTCGGAGGGGTCGGGGTGCTCGGCGCCGTACTCGCCGTTGCCGCGCCCTACCGGTGGCGACGGATGACGTCGTTTCTCCATCCGCTCGCCGATGCCGCCAACACCGGATACCAGTCCACGCAGGGTCTCATCGCCCTCAGTACCGGCAAGGTCTCGGGGGTCGGGCTGGGCGCCAGCCGGGCCAGCTGGGGCTTTCTGCCCAATCGCCACACCGACTTCATCTTCGCCATCGTGGGCGAGGAGCTCGGCCTGGTGGGCACGTTCGTCATCGTCGGGCTCTTCGTTGCCTTCGCCGTGCTTGGCGTGCGTACCGCGCTGCGGGCTCCCGACCGGTTTGGTGCGCTCGTGGCCGCCGGGGTAACGGCGTGGATCGTGTGCGAGGCCGTCGTCAACATCGGCGCTGTCGTCGGCGTTCTCCCGGTCACCGGCGTACCGCTGCCCTTCGTCTCCTTCGGGGGCTCGTCACTGGTGATTGCCATGTTTGCTACCGGCATGCTTCTCAACGTGGCCCGGCAGGGCAGCTGAGCCGCATTGGCTGATGTCCCGTTGGGTGAAAGGGTCAGTCCGCCGACATTCGCCATCATCGCCGGCGGGGGCACGGCCGGCCATGTGGTGCCCGCATTGGCCATCGGCAGGGCCCTCGTCGCCCGCGGCCACCCGGCCGCTTCGATTCACTACGTGGGTTCGCGGCGAGGACTGGAGGCGCGCCTCGTGCCCGACGCCGGATTTGCCATCACCCTCTTGCCGGGACGCGGTGTGGCTCGCCGGCTCAGCCTGCAGAGCGCGGCGGCCGTCGCCTCTCTCGCCTGGGCGGTGGTGAAAGCGGTCGTCTTGATGGCCCGACGCCGGCCGGCGGTAGTGGCTTCCGTCGGTGGCTATGCCAGCGTGGCCTGCGACGTGGCCGCCGGCCTGCTTCGCGTCCCGCTGATTGTCGCCGAGCAGAACGCTGTCCCGGGACTGGCCAACCGCTTGGCCGGCCGGCTGGCTCGGGCCAGCGCGGTGTCCTTCGAAGGCACCCGGTTGCCCCGAGCGGTGCTCACGGGCAACCCGGTGCGGCCCGAGTTTCTCGCCATCGACCGGTCCCCGGCCGGGGTACGGGGGGCGCGGGAGGTGTTCGGCTTGCCGGCGAACCGAACGGTGGTCGCCGCCTTCGGCGGCTCGCTCGGCTCTGGCCGGATCAACGACGCCGTCCTCGGGCTGGTGGCGGCGTGGGCCGACCGCACCGACCTGGCCGTGCGCCACGTCATCGGGGCCAGAGACTGGGACGCCGTGTCGGAACAATTTCCGGAACTTCCAGCCGGCGGCCTTATCTACCAGCCGGTTCGCTACGAGGACCGCATGGATCGGCTCCTCCAGGCCGCCGACGTGGCGGTGTGCCGCTCCGGAGGGTCGGTGGCGGAGTTGGCGGCGGCGGGCGTCCCCGCCCTGCTGGTGCCGCTGCCGGGTGCGCCTGGTGACCATCAGAGCGCCAACGCCCGGGCGTTCGAGGAAGCCGGCGCGGCCGTGGTCGTCGCCGACGGGGAGCTGTCGCCGGCCCGGCTGGCCCGCGAACTCTCTGAGCTGTTGGAGAGCCCGGACCGGCTGGCCGATATGGGCCGGGCGGCCGGGGCCCTGGCCCACGTGGACGCGGCCGAGCGGGTCGCGGACCTGGTCGAGGAGCATGCCCGGCGTGGGTGATCACGGGGTGGACCTGGCCACGCCCAAGCAGATCCACGTGATTGGTGTGGGCGGCGCCGGGATGAGCGCGATCGCCACCGTGCTGGTGGCCATGGGCCACGGCGTATCGGGTAGCGACCTCAAAGAATGCCCCGGCCTGGAACGGTTGCGCGCCCTCGGGGTGAACGTGGTCGTCGGTCACCGGGCCGAGTCGGTGGGCGATGCCGATGTGGTTACGCGTTCGACGGCCGTGCCCGACTCGAATCCGGAGGTGGCGGCCGCCGTCGGGCGGGGCATTCCGGTCGTGCGCCGCTCGGAGATGCTGGCGGCCATCGCTGCGACGCGGCGGACGGTGGCGGTCTCGGGAACGCACGGCAAGACCACTACCTCTTCCATGCTGGCACTGATTCTCGCCGAGGCGGGCATGCGGCCGTCCTACCTGATCGGTGGGGAAATCAACGACGTCGGTAGCGGCGCCGCGTGGTCGGACGGCGAGTGGTTGGTGGCAGAGGCCGATGAGAGTGACGGGACGTTCCTCGAGCTGGGCGCGGAGGCGGCGGTCGTGACCAGCGTCGAACCGGATCATCTCGAGCACTACGGAGGATGGCCACAGCTGGTGGATGCCTTCGACCGGTTCGTGGCCGCCACCCCGGGACTGCGGGTGCTTTCGGCCGATGACGAGGTAGCCGCCGGCATGGCGGCTCGTCATGGGGCGGTGACGTTCGGCACCGACAGTTCGGCCACCTACCGCATGCTCGACATTGAGTTGGGCCGGAGCCACGTGGCCTTTGCTCTCGACCATGACGGCCGCCGGCTCGGACGGGTGACCGTGCCGGTACCCGGCCTCTACAACGCCCGCAACGCCTGCGCCGCGCTGGTGACCGCCATCGGCGTCGGGGCCACGTTCGACGCCGGGACGCGGGCGCTCGCCCGTTTTGGCGGGGTAGCCCGCCGGTTCCAGTTTCGAGGCGAGGCGCACGGCGTTGTCTTCGTGGACGACTATGCTCACTTGCCGAGCGAGGTGGCATCGGTCGTCGCCGCGGCGCGGGACGGGCAGTGGCGGCGGGTGGTGGTGGCCTTCCAGCCTCATCGGTACTCGCGGACGGCGACCCTCTGGGCCGACTTCGCCAACGCCTTCGTCGGCGCGGACATCCTGGCCATCACCGATATCTATCCCGCCGGCGAAAGCCCGCGTCCGGGTGTGTCCGGCAAGCTCATCGTCAACGCCGTCCTCGACGCCCATCCCGGCCAGCGACTGGCCTACCTAACCAACCGGGCGGAACTGGCCGCCTACCTCCGCCGGGCCCTGCGCCCCGGGGACGTGTGCCTGACGCTTGGCGCCGGTGACCTGACTTCGCTGGCCGACGATCTGATGGCAGGGGAGGAGGGGTGAGCCCAGGCCCCAGGTCGAGCCCCGCCCACCATGCCGCGTCCCTTCTCGGAGCGCGCGTCCGCCGGGACATCCCGATCGGCCCCCTCACCACCTACCGAGTGGGTGGTCGGGCCGCTCTCTATCTTGAAGCGGGCACGGACGAGGACCTGATCGCGGCGGCCAAAGCGGTAGCGGTCACCGGAGTTGACGTGTTGGTCGTCGGACGCGGATCCAACCTGCTGGTGGCCGACGCCGGCTTCCCGGGCTTGGCGATCGTGCTGTCCGGCGAGAGGTTCGGCCGGATTGATGTTCTGCCCGACGCCCGCATCGAGGCGGGGGGCGCGGCGCAGCTTCCGGTGCTGGCGCGCCGCTCCGCGGCCGCCGGGCTGAGCGGCCTGGAGTGGGCGGTGGGCGTCCCCGGCTCGGTTGGCGGCGCCGTCCGCATGAACGCCGGCGGGCATGGCTCCGACACGAGCCAGACCCTCGAGGAGTGCGGCGTGATCGATCTGACCGGCGGGGAGTCAGCCTCGGTTGTGGCCCGGCCGACCGCATCGCTCGCATTCGGCTATCGGCATTCGGCCATTACCGCATCTCAGGTGGTGGTGTGGGGCCGATTCCAGCTCGTGCCCGGCGACCGCACCGCGTCCGAGGGCTCCATCGCCGAGATCGTGCGGTGGCGCCGGGAGCACCAGCCGGGGGGGCAGAACGCGGGGTCGGTGTTCACCAACCCGCCCGGGGACTCGGCCGGCCGGCTCATTGAGGCCGCCGGGCTCAAGGGGCTCCGCTTCGGCTCGGCCCAGGTGTCGCACAAGCACGCCAACTTCATCCAGGCATCCGACGGCGGGTCGGCGGACGACGTCCTCGCCCTTATCCGCGAGGTGCAGTGCGGCGTCGAAGACCGGCTCGGGGTCCACCTTGACCCCGAGCTCCACCTCGTAGGCTTCCCCCCAGGAGCCTCAAGTGTCACTTGAGAGTTGAGATCTTGATGCAGCACCTTCGATCACGACGCCCGCGACTGCGACCCTGGACCCTCGTGGCTGGCGCTTGGCGGGCCTTGGCTCGCCATCGCCGGGCGAGTCCCGCGGCCGACCCAGGCCGACCCCCGGTGCATCAGCAGAAGGGGCCGTTCGACCGCGAGGCGATGGATCTGGTCGATGTGGCCGACCCGCCGC
>CAXMLU010000286.1:0-7672 GCA_964194255.1 uncultured bacterium | reverse complement strand
CCATCTCGGGCATCTGGCAGTCCATGAGCACGGCGTCATAGTGCTTGGTGCGGATAGCGGCGACGGCCTCCAGACCATCGGTCACGATGTCGTAGCTGTAACCCAGCTTGTCCAACATGCGCGACGCGACCAGTTGGTTCATGGTGTTGTCTTCGGCCAGGAGGATGATCCGGCCCTTGCTCGGTGCTCTGCCGTCGCTGTCGGAGCTCGGGGCGCCCTTGGAGCTGGGCGCGACCGCCGCCTCGATCTCCGGATTCAGGCCGGTGATGAGGCAATCGAACAGCTCGGATTGGCGAACCGGCTTGAGAAGGCTGGCGGCCAGCCCGCGAACTCGGGATTCCTCTCTGCTCAGCCGCTGGCCCGAGGAGCTGAGAAGGAACAGTGCCGCGGAGGCCGTGGCCGCGTCCGACTTCAGCGCCGCGGCCAAGTCAAGTCCGTCCATTCCCGGCATGTTCAGATCGAGCACGGCGATTGCAAACGGCTCGCCGTCCGCCGCCGCCGACGTGGCCAGCCCAAGGGCCTGGAAGCCGTCCTCCGCCTCGACCGTCTGCACGCCCCAACTGCGGAGCTGCTGACGCAGGATCAATCGGTTGGTGGCATTGTCGTCCACGATCAGGGCCTTGCGACCAACCAGGTTCTGAACGCCCTCCGGCGTGGCACCGGCGGTGGGCGCATCGTGGCGGTCAAGCGACAGCTCGAACCAGAAGGTGCTGCCTTCGTTGGGCGCGCTGATCAAGCCGAGTTCGCCGCCCATGAGCCCCACCAGCTGCTTGGAGATGGCCAGACCGAGGCCGGTTCCACCGAAGCGCCGGGTGGTGGAAGCGTCGGCCTGGGAGAAGGGGACGAACAGCCGCGCCTGATCGGTGGCGGCGATGCCGATCCCGCTGTCCTGGACCTCAAAGCGCAGCCGGGCCGCGGCGCTGGACTCGTGGACGACCTGGACGCGAATCACGACCTCGCCCGTCGAGGTGAACTTGACCGCGTTCGAGGAGAGGTTCAGGAGAACCTGACGCATGCGAACCGGGTCGCCACGGAGTGCCGCGGGGACGCCGGGTTGCACGTCGACGAGGAGCTCGAGACCCTTGCCGTGTGCGGTGTCCGCCAGCATCCGCCCGACATCTTCAGCCAGGCTGAAGATGTTGAGATCGACGTTCTCGATGTCAACTTTGCCAGCCTCAATCTTGGAGAAGTCCAGGATGTCGTTGATGATCGTGAGCAGGTTCTCGGCCGAAACCTTCACTCCGGCCGCGTATTCGCGTTGCTCGCCGTCCAGCGTGGTATCGAGGAGCAGTTGGGTCAGACCGATCACGGCGTTCATCGGAGTCCGGATCTCATGGCTCATGGTGGCCAGGAACTGCGATTTGGTGAGTGAAGCTTCCAGGGCCAGGTCTCGGGCCGCAGCCAGCTCGACGGCGGCTTGTCTTGTCTCCGTGACGTCCCTGGCGTTCAGCACAAAGCCTCCGACCCCGCGATCGTGGGCCAGGTTTATGGCCGTGCCCTCGATGACCCGCCAGCTGCCATCAATGTGTCGCACGCGGACATCGATCTCGACCGTCGACTGCGGCGCACGAGCCAGCTCGGCCAGGGCCTCCTCGACGGCCGGCAGGTCGGTCGGATGCACGACGTTGGCAATCCGCATGCCGACCAGAAAATCCGCGGAGTAGCCCAGCACTCTGTGAACCGAGGGGCTCTGGTAGCGGATGGTGCCGTCGGGGGCGATGACGGTGATGAGATCGGACGCGTTGTTGACGAGCGATCGGAACCGGGCGGACTGGCGGGCGGACGCCGTAAGGAGGAGAAGGGCCATGCCGAGCGTGCCGAGGGCGCCGAGAGATCCGACCACGATCTCGAGCCGCATCAGGTTGACCATCTGCGCCCGCGCGTCGCGGGTCATCTGATACGCAGCGTCGTTGGTGACCGTCTGGACCAGCGCCGCCGTGACGCGCAGCTGGAGGATGTCGGCCACGTACGTCGGCGTCAGGCGCCCCTCGGTCATCACCTTGTCACCCGCGACGGTGAGGTCGTCGATGAGCGTCAATTCTTCGGTGAGCTTTTGCTGCAGCCTCGAGTCTCGGGCAGCCGGTATGACGATGTTCGCCGAGCTTCCCGACTGGGGGGATGGCACTACTCCGCCGTGAAGGAGGGCCGTGGCCGATTGCAGCAGAGCCCTGCGGAACGGGAACGGGTCGGCCGTCATGCCCTCCGATCGGACCAGGACGGATTGGACGTAGCGGGACGCCAGGGTGCTTTGCCGGGCCGTGAGATTGACCAGCAAGGCCGTCTCCCGCTCGGCTGCGGTCGCCCGCACGTTGTAGCCGACAGAGACGGCCACGATGAGAAGGAGGAAGGCGAGAATGGCCGCGAGCTCGCGGTTGACCCGGAGACCGCCCAGCCGCCGACTTTTGGTGGTCGCCTTCGCTTCGGCTCCGAGCCCGCCCCACACCCTCTTCCTCGACGAAACGGCGCGACGGTCAGCTGACATCCAGCCCCACTCGCATGTTGCTCAGGTAGTGGCCCTCGAGGTTGCAATAAAGAACGTAGTGGCCCGGAGCGAGATCCAGTGTCAAGGTCCGTTTGTCGGCGATCTCGAGAGACTCAATTGACCCGACGCGGTGCAGTTCCGATGCATCCTCCCGGACCATGAGCCCGGAGCTGGCAAGCGGTAACTGCTCGGCGCCCAGATCGGTGCGATCCACGTTGAACTCGTGCGTGGAGGGACCGGGATTGGCCACATCGAAGACGATCCGTCCCGCCTTGACGTTGAGTTTCGACGTGGTCAGCTTGAAGTCCTCGAGCACCGCGCCCACGTGAGCGGCGGCCGGCCCCGCGGTGGGGGCGGATGCCGACGTGCATCCGGTGACGAGTGCGGCCAGAACGACAACGAGCGAGGTGGCCAGTCCGCTCTGATGCGAAGCGCCCTGGTGGTGTGTCGGGCGATGCTCTCGCCATCTCACCTGCGCTTGACCCAGGACCATTCCGCTTCTAATCGGCCTCGTGGTCGTCTGGCTTAGGTCCCTTGGCCTATCCGTCGTCGTGCCGGCTCTTTCGGGGACGCCCCATTGGGCGGTTCGAGTCTCCGACCGGCGACGGTCGGCCGTGCGGAAGTCGACAACTATTCGGGCCGACCATGCGCTGAGTTACGACAGGTGGGCCATGAGTCTTACCGGGCGATTTACCGACTTCGCCGAGCCCGGGAGGCCTGATGGACCAGTATGCCGAAAGGCCGCAAAGGGTTCGGTAGTGGAGGTCGAAGAGTCCTTCCTTAGTTTGGCGGAGCGCGGCAACGGGGAGGATGCAGCCGTGGTCGGCGTCGGCTGCCCGTTCTTCAGCGCGTCAGCGGATGTGACTGGCGCGGCTGGCACCGGGACGGCCGGCCCGTGAGGGCGGTGCACGTTACCGAGTCAGGTCCCGAAGAGGCCCCATTCCGGCATGAGGCCCTTCTGTATGGCAATCAGGCTGAGTTCGTGGAGGGCACGCTGGCCTTTATCACCGGAGGCGTGGCCGCGGACGAGAAGATCCTCGTGGTGCTATCGGCCGCCAAGATCGCCCTGCTGCGAAGGAAGCTGGGCCGGGATGCGGACCGGGTCCGCTTCGCCGACATGGCCAAGATCGGCGCCAATCCGGCCAGGATCATCTCCGCCTGGCGGGACTTCGCCGACGGTTGCACCGGTGAGAACCGGCCCTACCGGGGGATTGGTGAGCCGATCTGGGCAGAGCGGACCTCCGAGGAGCTCGTGGAGTGCCAGCGCCATGAGGCTCTCCTGAATTTGGCTTTCGCGGGCACTCATGCCTTCCGGCTCCTCTGTCCGTACGACACGCATACCCTCGGCGCTGACGTCATCGAGGAGGCCCACCGCACCCATCCGGTCATTGTCGAGGGCGGCCGGGACCGAGCCAGCCACAACTATCGCGAGCTCGATGAGGTGGCCGCACCTTTCGATTGGCCCCTCCCCGAGCCCGCTGAGCTGCTCGCCGAGGTCTGGTTCCAGAAGGGCACGCTGGGGCTCGTCCGACGCACGGTGGTTCGACACGCCGGGGAGGCGGGATTCGCGCAGTCCAAGATCGACGACCTCGTCATCGCCGTCAATGAGGTGGTGACCAATTCCCTCGTCCACGGCGGAGGTCGGGGGAGCTTACGACTGTGGCACCAGGGAGCAGGATTGGTGTGTGAGGTCCGAGACGGTGGTCGCATCCAGGATCCGCTCGTGGGGCGGGTCCATCCGGCTGAGGCGCAGGAGGGTGGCCGGGGAGTGTGGCTGGCGACGCAACTGTCCGACCTGATCCAGGTCCGGTGCTTCCCGACCGGCAGTGTCGTCCGCCTGCACATGCGCTCTACCTAGAGGGGAAAGGGCGGTTCTGCCGACCGTCCTCAGGGGGTGACCGGCGCGCGATCCTCCCGTCCCAGCGAAACCATTCCACCGTCCCGTCGTCGCCTCGGAGGAACTCGCCCCGGTGGCCTCGGAAGGGCAGATCGAGGCCGACAACCCGGTCCAAGTCACGAAACGCCAGTCGCGTCGAACGTGGTGGTCCAGGGTCCTCGGCGCGGTTCCACATCGCCCGCCGCGGCGTGGCGACGTCAAGACGGAGGTGATCGGCGGCAACGGTCACGTCGAGGTCGGCGAGCACCGCCTCGTAATGACCGGCGTAGAGCGAGGGTTCGTCCGGCGCGTAGGGGATCAGGTCCTCGTCGGTGCCGAGCAGCTCGGTCATGATCACGCGGTCGAGCTGGTGGTCGTGGTCGCTGTTGGTGAGCATGACCCAGGCCAGTTTGCGCTCGGGAACCAGACGAAGATCGGCCATGTAACCATTCGTCGTGCCGCCGTGGTGGACCACCTGGAGGCCGCTATAGCGGTCGATCATCCATACCAACCCGACCCAGTCGCACAGGCTCCCGGCGGGACGAGACGGAGAATGCATCTCCCGGAGATTCGCCCGTCTCATCAGCGGCGAACCATCGCCCAGGTGGAACTGGGCGTACCGCAGGAGATCGGCAACGCAGGACAGCACGCCTCCGGCCCCGTTGTGGGCGCGGGGTCGCCTCCAGCCCTGGGGCCGGCCGTCCCGGTGACCAACCGCGATTCGTCCGGCGATGACGTCTTCGGTGCGATAGTGAGTCCGACGCATCCCGAGAGGCTCAAGGATCAGATCCTTGACGGCCCGCTCATAGGGGACTCCGGCGATGGTGGCTACCACGTGGGCGGCTAGGTTGAACGCCGAGTTGTTGTAGGAATAGATCGTTCCGAGCGGCGTGAGCTGCGGCGCCTTGCGTAGTTTGCCGACAAAGCGAGCGAGGGCGTCGGTCACCGTCTCCGGTGTCCGCAAAGTGGTCCCCGACCCAGCCGGTCGTATGGGTCAACAGATGGCGCATGGTGACCCGCCCGGTGAGCTCATCAGTCGACAGGCGGAGATCGGGCACGTAGGAGCGCACCGGCGTGTCGAGATCGAGGCTGTCCGCGTCGACAAGCGCCATCGCTGCGGTGCCGACGAAGGTCTTGCTGATGGAACCGATCTGAAAGATGGTCGTGTCCGTCACGGGCAGCGGATGATCGGCGCTGGTGACCCCTGCGCACCACGTACGGACAACGGACCCGTCCACGACGCCAACCGCCGCGCCGGGAATCCGGAGCGCCTCCATGGCCGGCCGGAGGACGGCCTCGAGATCGTCGATCACCGCTGGCCATCGGCTGCGCTGTAGCGCAGGACGCGGCCCGCCCCAACTCCGGTATGCCGGCCGCGGTCGTAGGCCACCTGACCGTTGACCAGGACCAGGGCCACGCCCACCGCCTCCTGCATCGGGTCGTCGTACGTGGCCGAGTCGGCAATGGTCTCGGGGTCGAAGACGACCAGGTCAGCCCACCAGCCTTCGCGAATCTCGCCTCGCTCATTCAGTCCGAAGCGCTGGCAGGACAGAGATGTCATGCGCCGAATGGCTTCTTCCAGCGAAATGATGCCGCGGTCTCGAACATAGTCTCCCAGTACCCGCGGGAAGGTGCCGAACAGCCGCGGATGGGGCCGCCCCGTCAAGTCCGGGATCCCGTCCGAGCCGATCATCATTGAGGGATGCCGGAGGTTGGTCTCGATGTCGGCCTCATCGATCATGAATTGGATGGAGATGGTGCGATCGCCCTTCGGCGCAGGCCAGAGAATCGACGACCTTTCCCCAGTTGCGCCTTCGGCCGCCTTGTGATGCGAGATATGCAAAGGGACCCCCGCCTCACGACCGATCCGTATCGTCTCTTCCACCGACTCGAGGAGGCGGTCGCCCTCGTCACGTCGATCTCTCTCCGGGCGGTTCGGACCCCGATGCCGACAGCCGTGATTCGCTCATCATCAATCTCGATGTCTCCGTCGATGGGCGGCGTACCGGTGCCATCGATGATCCGCACGTTCCGTATAGCCAGGTCCGGGGCGCTATGTTGAGCCGTCGAGCAACGCGACCAGTCGGGTAGGAGCAACGACCCGATAGGCCTCTTCGCAGATGCGGGCGATCTCTGTCCAGTCGAGCTCAACGTCGAGCCGGACGCCGATCCAGCCGCGTCCGCCGACGTAGGGCGGCCGAAAGAAGCGCTTCGGCTCCGTGTCGACGAGGTCTTGCTGCACGCCGGGCGGGGCCGCACACCAAAAGTGCGGGAACGCGTCGCCATGGTGACCGTGCTCCCAGTACGTGACGAAGACGCTCTTGTCACGCACGAACCAGGTCGGTGCCCCGTGACTGAGCCGTTCGGTCACCTCAGGGAATCCGAGGCAGATCCGGCGTAGGCGCTCAAGCGGCTGAACACGCCTGGGCGCCACGGCGCGGCTCCTTCCGTCGTCGCCTCAGGCTGGCCCGCTTCAGCCCCACTGTTGGCGGGTGGCGGGCATGCCGGTACGCCCGTCCGGTCCGGTGCGAACGCCCAGGACCTGATGAATAGCAATGCCTCCATCTTCGAACCCACAGGCTGAGCCGGCCATGTACATCCGCCAGATCCTGGCCCGAGCCGGGCCAACCTCGGCGACGGCAGACTCCCAGTTGGTGCCGAGATTGGCGATCCAGGCGCGGAGCGTCTTCGCGTAGTGCTCTCGCAGAGATTCGACGTCGCGGATCTCCATGCCGGCCCGCTCCATTGCCAGCGCGACCTCGCCCACGTCGATAAGTTCTCCATCGGGGAAGACATACCGGCCCATGAACGATCGACGGCCGAGTTTTGATCCGCCAATCGACGATATGGCGTGGTTGAGCATGCGGCCCCCCGGTTCGAGCAGGCCGTGCAACGTCTCGAAGTACTCGCCGATGCGCGGCTTCCCGACGTGCTCGAACATCCCGACCGACGAGATGGCGTCGAACGTCTCGCCGCTGAGGTCGCGGTAGTCCAGGAGGCGGATGTCCACACGGTCACTTACCCCGGCCTCGGCCACTCGCTTGCGGGCTAGCTCGGCCTGGGCCTCGCTGATGGTCACGCCGACAACGCTGGCACCGTGGCGGGACGCGGCGTGAATGGCCATCGACCCCCATCCGCAACCCACATCGAGAAGGCGGAGGCCGGCTCGGTCCGCCAAGCCGAGTTTGCGACATATGGACTCGTGCTTCGCGGCCTGGGCGTCCTCGAGGGAGCTTGCGTCAGTGACGAAGCGGGCGCAGGAGTAGGTCATGCTCGGACCCAGGACGAGCCGGTAGAACGCGTTGCCGACGTCG
>CAXMLU010000285.1:0-9653 GCA_964194255.1 uncultured bacterium | reverse complement strand
GGTCCGGACCAGCGGCGGGTCGAGGGCGGCGACCACGGCCCCTTGGCGGGCGGCCTCGAGCGCCATCGGCCGAGGCAGGAATGACGTCCCCGCTCCGGCCAGCACGAGAGGAACAATGGCCTCGCGCTGTCCGGTCTCCACCGCCACGCGTGGAGAGATGCGCGCCGACGACAACGCCTGGTCGATCAGTCTCCGGGTGGACGTGCCCGGCGGGGCGGTGATCAACCGCATCCCCTCGAGTTCGGATACGAGCAAACGCTTGGCGCTCCGGGTTCGAGTCCCGGGCGGCAACACCGCCAGCACGTCCTGTTCGAGCAGGGGCTCGGCCACGAGGTCGGTCGGACCCCCGTCGCGGTCGATCTCGGTGAGGCCCACCTCGCTGCGACCGGATCGGATCAGCTGCGCCAGGGCGTCGGTGTCCTCCGGTTCCGCCACCCGCACGACGATCTCCGAGTGCAGGCGGCGGAATGCGCCGATGAGACGGGCCAGGGGCTCGGCCGCCAGCGTGGGCAGCGCGACGACATCGAGATAGCCGCCCGTCAGCCCGGCAACGGCCGCCACCGAAGCTCGCGCTGTCTGGACGTCGCGAAGGACCTGACGGGCCGGCTCGATGAGCGCCTCTCCGGCCGCGGAGAGAACGACGGTTCGGCCCAGGCGATGGAACAGTTCGATCCCCAGCTCGGCCTCGAGCGTGCGCACCCCCTGAGACAGCGATGGCTGGCTGACGTGCAGGGCGGCCGCGGCTCGGGTGAACCCGCCGTGGTCGACGACGGCGACCACGTACTCGAGCTGGCGGAGGTCCATCGGCCAAGCATGCCGCGCCGCCGGGCTCAACCCTGCACGAGCAACAGACCCTCATGGAGTGGAACGCGATGCTTGCGGTTGTGCCACTTCACGTTGCGATCCCTGACCTTCACGAATGTCCAGCTGTCGAACCCGGCGGCCGTCGCCAGCTCGCCAAGCCACCGTTCGACCGGAACGTGCACGCCGTAGGGCGCAGAATCGCCGACGACCATGCACACGGTGGCGCCGGAGCGGCAGACCCGGCGCAGGGCGCGCCAGGTAGCCGCCATGTCGGCGAAGTAGGCAGGCACCATCACGTGATAGGCCTTGCGGCCGCCCCGGCCGGCCCGGGCCTCCCGCAGCGCGACATGCACGGCGACCAGCTCGGCCCGGATGGACTCGACCTCCGGACGGTCGAGCAAATCATCGACCACCAGGCCGCCGACCTGTTGCGAGGAGGACCGGGTGAGGGAACGGCGCAATGAGCCCAGGTCACCCCAGCCATCGACCTCGCCGAGAAAGGTCATCTCCAATCGGGTGGCGTCGGCGTAGTCGAAGTTGTTGGCGTAGGGGGGCGAGGTGACGACCATGTCCGCCCACCGGTCACCAGCGGCCAGGCAATCGCGAGCGTCTCCGTTCACGACCTGAGCCGGACCGGCGCCGTCACCGATCGTCGCCTGCAGGTGCGCCATGTCGTCGGCCATCGCCGCTACCTGGGCGGTGAACGCTTGACAGGGATCGGCCACCCGGCCCTTCGTGCGCGCGGGGAGGACGTACTGCCAGGGCGCGGTACCCGCGTGGGAGCACCGGCGCAGGATCGAGACCAACGCCAGCCAGAGCAGCTCGTCACCGTCTTCGGCCACCGCCGCCTGCACGCCCCTCAGGCACGCCAGGGCGTCCGGCGCGAAGCAGCGCACGAGGAGCGATGGTTCGTCTTGGTTCGTGACCGGCGCCGCCGCGGCCAGGACGCGGGCGGCCCGGGCCCGCAACGCTGCCGGTGACGACAACCACCCCAACTTGGCGCGAGCCACCCTCGCCACGAACGGGTGCGCCTCGATGCCGAGGGATGCGAGACCGAGCTGCTGCGCGGCGACGGCCGTGGTGCCGCAGCCGGCGAAAGGATCGAGGACGTTGATCCGCCGTTGGCCGGCGACCGAGGAGAGAGACGAGAGATAGGAGCCGACCCAGCCGCCCGAGTAGCCGGCGGGATAGCGAAACCACCGGTGGACAGGAAGGGCGCGGTTGTCGGCGAAGGTCGTCGGGTTAGACGATGCCCTCACCCCTCACTTCGTGCAGGAAGGCTTCGGCTTCCTCGGCCGGCTCCAGCGGGTGCATGACCAGGTCGATCGCCGCCCAGAAGGTCTTACTGAACGGGTAGGTGATGACCGGCATGACTACGGCGAGGCCGGCCGCCGTCCCCAGGTAGGGCCAGATCGACGTTCGTCCCCCGCCCGCCAGGGCGGCGATGTAGACGGCTGCGACCACACCGAGCACGCTCTCGGCCACGACGAAATTGATCACCAATGCGCCGAGAAAGAATCCCTCCTCCGCGCTGCGTTCGAATCGGTGACGGCAGCGCGGGCAGCGCTCTCGCATTTTCGTCCATTGCTCGAACAGGTGCCCCGATCCACAGACCGGACATCGTTTGGTGAGGCCGCGCCAAAAGATTTGGCCCCGTGTCGTCACTGGGACAATCCTCGCACGCTCCTCCTACGGCTGCGAGGTCCTCTGGCCGATACACCCCTATATGGACTCGGACCAGAACGCCTGCCCCGACTGCCATACCGCGCTGGCGCGGGTGACCGGCCGCGGTGGGCTGAGATTTAGCTGCCCATCCTGTGGCGGCTTCGCCGTCGGCGTGGCGGTGCTGCGCCGCGAGCTGGCCGAAGGAGTGGAATCGGGCATCTGGATGGCCAGCGCCGACGCGGCCGACGATGGCCCTCCGTGTCCGTTCTGCCTCCGCCGGCTGCGGGAGGTGAGGCTGACCTCCTCGTCCGCCGGGGTGTGCCGGACCTGCGAGATGCTGTGGCTGTCGAAGGAGGCGGCCGCGCAACTCCCCGCTGCGGCCGCGCCCAAAGCCACCGCCGCCAGCCTGGTTCCGGACCGCTGCAGCAACTGCGGGGCGGCCTACACCGACACGCCCGATGGTTCGTGCCGTTTCTGCCACCACTCGGTCGTCGCCCCCCAGTTGGTGGTCATCGCCGGAACGGGGGGAACGGAGGGAAGCAGCCGGGACGGGCCGACGGGCGGGGTGTCGGCGCTGCTCGACGCCCTCCTCCATTCGCTCTGATGGTCAGGTCAAGCCGCGGCTGAACACGCGGAAGGCGCGGTAGGCCCGGGCGCCGGCCACCCGGGCGTAGAACCGCTCCGGACCGACCCAGGAAATGTCGGCCACGCTCCTGCCCTCGGCGGCCAGTCCGGTCAGGGCGACGGCCAGCGTGCCTGTGCCGACGCCGCGGGTGCTGCGCCCCTCCCGAAGATCAGGCCGGGTGGCCATCGGACCGAACCAGCCCTCCCGGGTGACCGACCAGCAGGCAAAGCCCAGGAGCTCGTCGTCCTCGAACCACACGGAGCACCGGGGTGAACCGATCTCGTCCATCCCCCGGGAAAACGCCCATCCGGCCTCCACCTCCCAGTTGGGATAGTGCTGACGACAGAACTCGGTGACGGCGGCGGTGTCTTGCGACTCGGCCCGCCGAGCCGCCCCGGACGGAAGCCGGCCCGGCACCTCCACCTGTTGGTTGACCGCCCACATGACCGGCGTGTACCCCCGCCCGAACAGCAACATCTCCAGGCTCGACAGCCCGAGCTCCACCCCGGGCCAGAGATAGCCCGGCGCGCCCAGACCGAACAGGACAGCGCCATGGCCCGCCGCCCGGCCTCGTTCCTCGATGGCCTCCAGCAGGGCACTCCCCGTGCCGCCGCGCCGTGACCGGGCGTCCACCGCCAGGTACTTCACGACCGACGAGTTGAACCGGGGCACGACGACGGCCGCTCCCGTCTCGCCCGCCACCAGGCAAACCTGGTCGGCGTCGTGCAGCAACGAGAAGCGAAGGTCCCGCTCGGTGGGCGGATCCACGTCACACCACGCGGACAGAGAAGCCGCCCGCGCCGCCAGTGTGTCCGGGCCCAGCTCGTCGATCCGCCCCGCGAAGCCCACGACCGATCATCCTACGGGCCGGCGACGCGTCCAGGCCCGGGCGACCAGGACCTCGAGATCGGCCTGCCGGTCAACCAGCTGCTGCAAGAGGCGCAACTGGGTGCGGGCCCGGTCCAGGTTGTGATGCGGGCGGGTGACCCGGTAGTACCGGTCGCCTTCGTAGTGGTCGGTGAGGAAGCGGACGGCCTGCTCCCAGCAGATGGCCTGGCCGGCGGTGACCACCCGGTCCACCTCCTCCCCGGTCAGGACGTCTCGGAGCTCCCCCAGCCAGCCACCGGTCACCGCTCCGAACAGTTCCGGCTCGAAGACCACGCGCCGAAGGTCGGCCTCGTCCTCTGCCGCCCGGCAGGTGGCGCTGCGGATCAAGTCGCCGGCGTCGACCAACAACGCGGCCGGACCGGTCGTGTCGAGGTCGACGACGGCCTGAGTGATTCCGGAGACGTGGTCGAGCAAGACGTTGCCGGCCTTGGCGTCGCCATGGGCGATGCGCACGGGGAGCCCGTCCAGGCCGTCGGCCAGGGCGGAATGAGCGGCGGCCGCCTCCAACTCCGGGCCACCCGCTACCGCCTGGCAGTGCGCCCATCGGGTGGCCAGGTCGTGCATCCCGGGCAGGGTGACGGTGAGCGCGGGTCCCGGTAGATCGACGAGCCGCGCCGCGAAGCGGCCGTACGCCCAGCCCACCTCCTCCGCCTCGGCCGCCGCGCCGATCGGCTCAGCCGGACGGACCCCTTCCAGGAATTCGAACACCCGCCACGCCGACCCGTCGTCGTCGTCCTCCCACCAGAGGTCCCCGTTCGTCGTGCGCACCACCTCGGGCGAGGTCATCCGTGTGGCTCGCAGATGGTCGCCAATCCGCACGGTGTTGACCATCAGCGCATCGATGTCGGCGAACACGGTTCGGTTCAGCTCTTGCAGCAGGAATCTTGCGCCGCGAGCGGACAGCACCCAGCTGCGGTGGATGTGCCCGCTGGCTAGGGTCGAGATGCCATCGACCTGATCCCTGCCAAGGAAGGCCGACGTCGCCCGCCCCGGGCCGGCCGTCAGCTCCACACCGAACGGGGTTCCACGCCCGCGTCGACCAACTCGGCCACGGTGGCGCGGGCGCCGCTCAGATCGTCCGAGTAGGTCAGGCCGATCCACCGATCGGTGGCCGGAAGCACCCGCACCACCGCCCGGCCCTGGGCGATCAGATCGCCCACGACCGTGGGCAGCAGGACCTCGCCATCGCCGGCGCCCTGGCCGGCGGCGAGGAACCCGCGCACGGCCTCGGCCAGGCCATCGAAGATGCTGGGCTGGAAGGCCCACACGTTCATCGACACCAACGTGTCCGGCGCGACAGGGGCCTCCCCGACTCCGCCGACGACTCCGCCGACGGCGCCGGCGGTTCCGCCGATGGCGATCAAGGTCTCGGTGATGGTGACCAGATGACTGTCGCTGTCCTGTTGGCACAAGCCGCGCATCACCGGACCCGACCCCGGCGTGACGGTGTCCGACAGCCGGAAGCCGACCAGCGCATGGTCAGACCCCATCGGCGAGTGGAAATGGTCGACGATCAACCGGTAGCAGCCGGGGCCGTAGAGATCGTCCGCGTTAATGACGGCGAACGGTCCGTCCACGACCGGCCGGCACGACAGCACGGCGTGGGCCGTGCCTAGCGGTTTCCGGCGAGCGAGGCCCACCGCCGAGGCTTCCTGATCCTGGCAGACCAGATCCACCCGCAGTACCGACGGCCACCGGCTATCGAGGTGGCGGCGCACCTCCGGCTCGATCTCGGATCGGACCACGAGTACCACGTGGTCGAACCCGGCCGCGACCGCGTCCGAAGCCGAATAATCGAGGATGGCTTCACCGTGGGGACCGACCGGCGCCAGTTGCTTGAGTCCGCCGAACCGGCTTCCCAGTCCGGCCGCCATGATCACGAGCGACGGCACCATTCGGCAGCGTACCGGCCCACTTGACGGTGCTCGCCCGGCCAGAGCAGTGTGCGGGACGCAGCCGACGACTGCAGCCGACGACCGGACCCGATCAACCCGTCGCGCACGCCAGAGGGGGCATGTGGCCAGCCTGGAGGACTTGACCCAAGCGGCGGCGGGCGGGATGTCCATCGCGCTGGTGGCTTCGGAGGCCCCGGACCGCCTCGCCGTCATGTCCGCCGCCGGGGACCGGACGTTCGCGGAGCTCAACGCCCGGGCCAACCAGATCGCCAGAGGCTTTCGCCGGGCCGGCTTGCGGCCCGGCGACAGCGTGGCCCTGCTGTGCACCAACCGGCCGGAGTTCGCCGAGGTGTTCTGGGCCGTGCACCGCGGCGGGCTACGACTCACCGCCCTCAACTGGCATCTAACCGCCGAAGAGGTGGCGTACATCGTGGAGGACTGCGAAGCCAAGGCGTTCGTGTCCGACGCCGCCCTGGCCGAGGTGAGTGCGCTGGCCGCCAAGGCGGGGACGGCTCGCCTGCACCTGGCCTGGCCGGCCCCATCGAGAGGTTCCTCTCGCTGGACGTGTTCGCGGGCGCGGAGGACCCAGCTGACCTGGCCGACCCCGTGCTTGGCGGAACCATGCTCTACACGTCGGGCACGACCGGACGGCCCAAGGGCGTCTACCGTCCACCCGTTCCGCCCACGGCCGCGGTTCTGGCCACCGGCGGCTACGTCGGGGAAACCGACATCCACCTGTGCACCGGTCCGCTGTACCACGCCGCCCCGATGGCCATCTCCCTCGCCGGACCGCAACTGGTCGGAGCTGGCGTGGTGCTGATGGAACGCTGGGATGCCGAGGAGAGCCTGTGCCTCATCGAGCGACACCGGGTGACCCACACCCACATGGTGCCGACCATGTTTCACCGGTTGCTGTCGCTGCCGCCCGAGATCCGGGACGGCTACGACACGTCGAGCCTTAAGCTGGTCGTGCACGGCGCCGCGCCCTGTCCCATGGCGGTAAAGCAGGCGTTGATGAATTGGCTTGGCCCCATCGTCTGGGAGTACTACGCCGCCACCGAAGGCTCCGGAACCCTCGTCGATCCACACACGTGGCTGGCTCATCCCGGCACCGTCGGGAGACCAGCCCTACCTAGCGGGGTCATCGTGCGCAACGAGCACGGCGCCGCCGCCCCCGCCGGCGAAGTCGGGACCGTGTACGTGCGGACACCGGCGGAGGGCCGCTTCCAGTACTTCAAGGATCCCGACAAGACCTCGAGCGCGTACGACGCCGAGGGTGAGTACTTCACGTTGGGGGACATGGGCTACATCGATGAAGACGGATACCTATACCTGACCGACCGCAGCGCCAACCTCATCATCACCGGTGGCGTCAACGTGTACCCGGCCGAAGTCGATGCTGTGCTGCTGGACCACGACGCCGTCGCCGACGCCGCCACCATCGGCGTGCCCAACGATGAGTGGGGCGAGGAGGTGCGGGCGGTGGTGGAGTTGAAGCCTGGTGTCGAGCCATCCGAAAGGCTGGCCGCCGAACTGGTCGAGCACTGCCGGGCCTCCTTGGCCCGCTTCAAGTGCCCGCGTCAGGTCGACTTCATCGATGTGCTGCCGCGGCAGGACAACGGCAAGATCTACAAGCGCCTCCTGAGGGAGAGATACCGATGACCGGCATCATGGCAGACCGCGTAGTCGTCGTGACCGGTGCCGGCCGCGGCATCGGCCGGGGCCACGCCCTTGAGTTCGCCGCCCAGGGCGCCAGCGTCGTGGTCAACGACATGGGTGGGAGCCGCGACGGCTCCGGAAGCTCGGGCGGCCCGGCCGCCGAAGTTGTGGAGGAGATCAAGGCCATGGGCGGCCATGCGGTAGCCAACATCGACGACGTATCCGACTGGGAGGGGGCGGCCCGGTTGATCCAAACCGCCATCGACTCGTTCGGCCACGTCGACGTCCTCGTCAACAACGCCGGCATCCTGCGCGATCGGATGCTCGTCAACATGACGGAGGCGGAGTGGGACGCGGTCATCCGGGTGCACCTCAAGGGCACGTTCGCGCCGTCGCGCCACGCCGCCGCGCATTGGCGCGAGCTGGTGAAGTCCGGCCAAACGGTCGACGCCCGCATTGTCAACACCAGTTCGACGTCGGGCATCTTCGGGAATCCCGGTCAGACCAACTACGGCGCGGCCAAGAGCGGCATCGCCGGATTCACCGTCATCCTGGCCCAAGAGCTGTTCCGATACGGCGTGACCGTGAACGCCATCGCACCCGGCGCCCTGACGCGGATGACCGAAGACCTCATGCCCGACCGTCCGACCCCCGAACCGGGCCAGTTCGATCGTTCCGATCCGGCCAATATCGCGCCCCTCGTCGTGTGGCTGGGCAGCGCCGAAGCCAAAGACGTGACGGGCCGGGTGTTCTTGATCAGCGGGGGGACGATCAGCGTCGCCGAAGGCTGGCGGCGGGGGCCGACCGTAAGCCAGGAAGATCGCTGGGATCCGGCCGCCCTCGGCTCCGTCATCCCTGACCTCGTGGCCAAAGCCCAACCCAATTCCACCATGAGAGCCTGAAGGAGCGAGCTATCCATGCCCATCAACCCTGATGCCGTCGGCACTGTCGCGGAGCCGGTCGAAGTCAGCTGGACCCCGAAAGACTGTCTGCTCTACGCCGTCGGAGTGGGCGCAGGAACCGAGGAGCTGGCGTTCACCACCGAGAACACCTCGGGTGTCGAGCAGCAGGTGCTCCCCACGTTCGCGGTGATCATCGGTGTGGGCGGCGCCGCGTTGGCGTCCATCGGCAGCTTCAACTTCGCCATGCTCGTGCACGGCGAAGAGGGCATCGAGTTGCACCGCCCCATCCCGGTCGAGGGGAAGATCAAGGTCACCTCCAAGGTGGCCGGGATCTACGACAAGGGCTCGGCGGCGGTCGTGGCCATGGAGGCGGAGTCGGTGGACGCGGTCACGGGTGAACCGATGTTCACCACCCACATGTCGGCGTTCATTCGCGGCGAAGGAGGATGGGGCGGAGACCGAGGCCCGTCCGGGCCGCGCCAGGTCGCCCCCGAACGCGAGCCCGACCGAGTGGTGAGTTACCAGACGAGCAAGGACCAGGCCCTCACCTACCGCTTGTCGGGTGACCGGAACCCTCTGCACTCTGATCCCAGCTTCGCCAAGCTGGGCGGCTTTGACCGGCCTATCCTCCACGGGTTGTGCACGTACGGGTTCACGGGCCGGGCGCTCCTGCATGCGTTGTGCGGATCGGACCCGAGCCGGTTCCGGTCGATGGACGGGCGGTTCTCCCGGCCCGTCTATCCCGGCGACGAGTTGACCGTGAAGATGTGGTTATCCGATACCGACGGGGAGGCCATCTACCGCACCGAGACGCAACGCGGCGAGGTCGTCATAGACAGCGGTTTGTGCCGGTTCGCGGCTGAGTAGCAATGTGCTCGATATGAACACGACCGTCGATACCACCGCCGGCACGGTCAGGGGGGTCGATCACCGATCGCACCTGAGCTTTCTGGGCATACCGTTCGCGGCGCCGCCGGTGGGCGCGCTCCGCTTCTGCCCGCCGCAGGCCGCCGTGCCCTGGGCGGGGGTGCGAGCCGCCGACCGGCCCGGGCCCTGGGCCCCCCAAAACGAGACCCTCGTCGCCGCCCGCGTCGGGGGTGAGGACCGCGGCCATGACGAGGACTGCCTGACGCTGAACGTCTGGACGCCCGCGGTCGACACGGCCCGGCGGCCGGTCATGGTCTGGGTGCACGGCGGGGGCTTCGAGACCGGCTC
>CAXMLU010000284.1:0-1907 GCA_964194255.1 uncultured bacterium | reverse complement strand
TCGACGCCCCATTGGTCGAACGAGTTGATGTTCCAGATCGCGCCTTGGGTGAACACCTTGTGCTCGTACAGGGCCACCAGCTGTCCGAGCACAGCCGGCGTGAGCTTCGGGGCGAGGATGGTGTTGGTCGGATGGTTCCCGGCAAAGGTCCGGTGCGGGACCTGGGCGGGAGGGATGCCCTCGGCGGCCACCTCGGCCGAGGTCTTGCCGAAGGCCAGGGCCTCCGTCTGGGCAAACAGGTTGGCCACGAGCAGGTCGTGGTGCTCGCCGACCTCGTGATTCGGCTGGCAGAACCCGATGAAGTCGCAGGGGATGAGACGGGTCCCCTGGTGGATGAGCTGGTAATAGGCGTGCTGGCCGTTCGTGCCGGGCTGACCCCAGACGACCGGCCCGGTCTGGACCTCGACGGGCTCGCCCGAGAGCCGCACGGACTTGCCGTCGCTCTCCATGTCGAGTTGCTGGAGGTAGGCCGTGAAGCGGGACAGGTACTGACTGTAGGGAAGGATGGCCTGGGTCTCGGCACCGAAGAAGTCGTTGTACCAAAGGCCGATGAGCCCAAGGAGGACCGGCATGTTCCGTTCGAACGGCGCGGTACGGAAGTGTTCATCGATAACCCGAAAGCCGTCCAGGAGCTCGTGGAATCGGTCGGCCCCGATCGCGACCATGAGCGACAGGCCGACGGCACTGTCGAAGCTGTAGCGGCCCCCGACCCAGTCCCAGAATCCGAACATGTTCTTCGGGTCGATTCCGAACTCCGCGACTTTTTCGCCGTTGGTGGAGACGGCGACGAAATGGTGCTCCACCGCGTCGTCCCCGGCCGCGTTGCCCAGGCCGGTCACCAGCCAGTCGCGGGCGGAGCGGGCATTGGCCAACGTCTCCACGGTGGTGAATGTCTTGGAGCAGACGATGAAGAGCGTCTGGGCCGGATCGAGGTCGTGGGTTGACTCCCAAATGTCCGTGCCGTCGACGTTCGACACGAAGCGGAAGGTCAGGTCGCGGTCGCTGTAGTCGCGAAGGGCCTCATAGGCCATGGCCGGACCGAGATCGGACCCGCCGATGCCGATGTTGACGACATTCCGGATCCGGCGTCCCGTCGCCCCTTTCCAGTCGCCCGAGCGAACCCGATCGCAGAAGACGGCCATGCGATCCAGGACCTCTTGGACCTCGGCGACGACGTCCTCGCCGTCGACCATCAGCGTCTCGGACTTGGGCATGCGCAGCGCGACGTGCAGGACGGCCCGGTCCTCCGTCGTGTTTATGTGCTCGCCGGCGAACATGGCATCGATGCGGCGGCGTAGTCCAGTCGCGTCAGCTAGGGCGAGGAGGAGTGTCAGGGTCTCGTCGGTCAAGCGGTTCTTCGAGTAGTCGAGGTGAAGGTCGCCGGCGTCCACCGTCAGCCGTTCGCCCCGGTGCTCGTCGCCGGCGAAGAGGTCGCGCAGATGGGTGCCGGCAACCGCAGTCGCGTGGGTCGTCAGCTGTTGCCACTCGGCAGTGTCTCGCAGGCTGGCCATCTCAGGCGCGCCGGAAGTTCTCGTAGTAGCGGCTCGGCGTAGGTCCCCGCTGGCCCTGGTACTTGGAGCCGACCTGGGCCGAGCCGTAGGGGTGTTCCGCCGGCGTGGTCATGCGCAGGAAGCTGATCTGGCCGATCTTCATGCCCGGGTAGAGGGTGATGGGCAGCGTGGCCACATTGGATAGCTCGAGTGTCAGGTGGCCGTCCCAGCCGGCATCGACGAACCCGGCCGTCGAGTGGATCAGAAGGCCGAGCCGGCCAAGCGAGCTCTTGCCTTCCAGGCGGGCCACGAGGTCGTCGGGCAGGCCCACCCGTTCGGCCGTCGATCCGAGGACGAATTCGCCCGGGTGCAGAATGAACGCGTCGTCCCCGCCGATCTCGACCAGCTCGGTGAGCT
>CAXMLU010000283.1:0-1983 GCA_964194255.1 uncultured bacterium | reverse complement strand
GCCGGTGGCGCCACCGGCGGTCGGATCAGTGTCCTGGACGGCCGACATGCACACGGCTGGATGCGGACTACCCGTGCAGGCCGGAGGAAGGGCGGGGCCAGCGGCCAGGAAGCCGTTGCGACCGGCGCTCACTTGGGCCTGGGTGATGGCGCCGTTCGGGCTACCGGGGAGCAACGTCACCCCACTGAGGGCGGCCGCATCCGCAGCCCGCTGCACTTGCTGGGCGCGGAGATACCACGAGCCGAGGTCCACGGCGAAGCCGGCCATGATGATCAAGACGAAGAACATGAGGGCCGCCCAGACCAGGATGAAACCGCCTTCCTTGGGGGCCTCATCGGGATCTACGCCGTCCTCGGCCAGCGGTGTGTCGATCACCGGCGTGTCGATGAGGCTTGACGCGATCACTAGAACCTCCGCTCGATCTTGAGCATGGCGGCATCGGTAACGGTGACCGTGTTCCCGAATAGGCCGGTGATGAAGTGATGGGTGAGGTGGACATACACGCCGATGTAGTCGGGACCAGCTGTCCCGTCTGTGCGGGCATGGGTGGCGTTGTCGTGGTACTGGTTCCGGTGGGTTCCGGGCCAATTCTGCGGAGCGATGAAGCCGGCCGCGATCGGATCGTCGAAGGCGGTCTTTGGCTGGTTGAGGTCCGCCGGTCGATAGACATTGCAGGCGCCGATGGTGTCGGCGCTGCCGTTGACTCCGTCGGATACGGCGACGCCGGTTCCAGCCGCGCAGGTTGCGCTCGGGTCGGGGCTGGCCGGCCCCGGTGCGTTGTAGATCACGACGTAGTCGATGGCGGCAACCCCGCCGTTTAGCACCTTTGCATCGTTGAGTATCTGCTGGATGATGTAGTAGTCGGCGTCGTAGTCGGCATTGGCGGCGGCGCCCGCTCGAGCGGCATCCCGGCTGATGTTCGACGCCGTCAGGCTGTCTCGGAAGTAGAGCCCGTACTCGAGAATGCCGAAGACAAAGAGGCATACCAGAGGGAGCACGATGGCGGCCTCAGGCAACACCGCCCCTCGCTGGTCTCGTCGTCGCAGGAAGCGCATCATGAAGGCGGGATCGTGGTGGTGGTGGTGGGGGCGACAGTGGTGGTCGTTTGGACGACCGGCGGGATGAGTCCGGCGTCAATGTTGGTGTAAGGGGTTCCGACGGTGTACGCCGCGAAGGGCGTCTGGCCCGTCGTCGGGTCGGCGTCGGAGTCGATCGTCGGGTCGCTTCCCCGGTTCGCGGGGGAGAAGGTGTAGGTGGCGGGGAGGACGAACTGGACCTGGTAGGTCGCCGACGGCACGCGGCTGAACTGGTAGAACCCGTTACCGTCAGTTGTGGTCGTGCCCCACGCCAAACCGTCGGACTGCTTCAAGAGTTTCACCGTGACTCCTGAAATCTTGGCCTCGCTGATCTGGCGGATGCCGTCCTTGTTGGCGTCGATCCACACGACTCCGGAGATGGAGGGGAAGATGATGCCGGCGTCGTTGCCGCTGACGTCGGTGGCGGCCCTGGCCAGGATGTTCGTGGTGGTGTACCCGCTCGAGTTCACGTCCGAGTCGGTGGCGGTGTCGCCCCCCGCGGCGTGCTGGGGGGAGAACCCCGGCTGGCCAGTCGCGAGCAGCACCCGTACCTGGTAGTTGAGGCCTGCGACCAGGGCGGTGAATGCGTAGTGGCCGGACGCGTCGGTAGTAGCGGTGGCGATGAGCTGCCCGTTGATCGGATTGATGAGCTGTACCGACTCACCGGAGACGAACGGCTCGGATCCCCTGATGCCGTCGTAGTTCAAGTCGTTCCAGACGACCCCGGAGATGGTGGCCGTGCTTCCGGTGCCGCAGCTCTGCAGGCACGGCGGCACATAGATACCGGCGTCGTTGTCGGACGTGTCGGCCCCGTTGACGACGGTGATCGTGCCGGACCGGCCCGATGGGTTGACATCGGAGTCGTTGGCTGCCGTCGCCCCGGCGACCCCCGCCGCGACGAAGAAGG
>CAXMLU010000282.1:0-3908 GCA_964194255.1 uncultured bacterium | reverse complement strand
GGAGATGTGTATAAGAGCCAGCCCCTGATCGACCTGCCCCGCCACTTCGGTGAGGCGGCCGGGTTGGGCGAGGTTGACCGGGCCGTCGACTACGCCCGGCGCGCCGCGTCGCGGGCCGGCGGCCGGCTTGCCCACGACGAAGCCGTCGTGCTGTTGACGCGCGGGCTGTCGGTCGTGGACCCCGACGACCCGGCATCGGCCCGGACCCGCTGCGAGCTGTTCGTCGACATCGCCGACGCCGCTGACCGCGCCGGGAACCCCGATCTGGCCCGGTCGTCGTCGGCCGAAGCGTTCGCCCTCGCCACTATCCTCGACGTCGACGCCCTCGTAGTCGCCAGCGCGCTTTCCGGGCAGGGCCGGACCGCAGCCGTTTTCGTCGCCGGCGTCATCGACGAACCCTTGATCGCTCGGCTCGAAGCGGCGCTCGAGAGGCTCGCTTCGTCGGACACGGTCGAGCGGGTCCGCGTTGAGTCGCGCCTCGCCGGCGCGTTGTACTTCGACCAGGCGCAGGTCGAGCGTCGACGCGACCTGGCGGAGGCCGCCGTTGCCCGCGCCCGGCGTCTCGGTGAGCCCGAGACGCTGGCCGAGGCGCTGATCGCCGAGGTGGCCGCCGGATGGGGCCTGCCCGGGTTCGACGACCGAGCCGGTCGCGAGATCGCCGACCTCGGCCACCACGTCGGAGACATCGAGCTCGAGTTCTCCGGTGTCCAATGGGCGGCGGCTGGCGCCGCCTTCTGCGGCGACCTCGCCGCGGCCCGCGAGCTGCTGTCGGACGCCGAACCGCTGGTCGACGAGTTGGGCCAGGTGCGGTACCGCCAGCTCCTTCTCACTCGACGCGCCGGCTTGCTCCTGGTGGCTGGTCGTCTGGACGACGCCGAGGAAGTCGACGAGGCCGCACTTGCCAACGGTGCGGCCGACCCGGGAATGGCCATGCAGTTCCACGGTGTCACGCAGGTCGCGTTGCGCCGTCTGCGGGGCGGCATCGAGGAGATGCTGCCGCTGACCCTGGCCATGGTCGAGCAGTACCCGACGATCCCGGCGTGGCGCACCGGAACGATGTTCATCCTGGCCGAGCTCGGACGGTCGGTCGAGCTGCGCCAGCACTACGACGTCCTCGCTGTTGCCAGGTTCGACTTTCCCTCCGACGCCAACCTGATCATCGGTTTGGCCCTGAGCGCCGTCGCGTGTTTCGAGCTCGACGACCGCACAGGCGCCGAGCTGCTCGCCGCCAAGCTGCTGCCTTTTGCCGACTGCACCGTGTTCGGCGGCAACATGACCGACATCCTCGGCTCGACGCACCACTTCCTGGCCCTGCTTGCCGCCACCCGCCGCGACTGGGACACATGGGAAAACCACGTAGCCGAAGCGCTCGAACGCAACGAGGCCATGGGTGCCGTCCTGTGGTCCGCCACCGCGAAGTACCAAGGCGCCCGCGCCATCCAGCGGCGCGAACCCGCGGCGACCCATCGTACAAGAGCCAGCGTCTGGCTCGACGAGGCCGAGGCCGCGTTCGCCGCGCACGGCGCGCCGCGTATGGTCAACCAAGTACGCACCGCCCGCGCGGCTTGGGCGTAACGAGCGAACTGCAACCGAGCGGAGCGCCGACGAGCAGCTCGTCACCCGCCGAAGTGGAGATCCCAGCGAACGCCGTTCAGGTACAAACAACGACGTTCTCGTAGTCCTCGGTGGTGACCGGCAGGCGCAGCAGGTCGGTACCGGGGTCAGAGTCCCCGCGTCGGGAGCGTGCGACTGTCACATAACCAACGTCCCCACATCTCACGCGACCCCTGAGAACGCCGGCTCAGGGTGCCGCGCTGGAGAGGCGTGAAGAGCGTCGACGGGCTGCGTGAACCCGGTCGGTTCGCGAGTGTTAGCGGAGGTCCGCCACAGAGCCTCGGCGGGAGCGCATAACCGGCATTTCCGGTCGGGCTGCCCAGCGTCGGGTCTCAATCCACGACGTCTTGGTCCTAATGCGAGAATGTCGCCGGCCAGGAGGATGGCGTGCAGTCGATGCCCAAGACGCAGTATGCGAAGGCGGCAGACGGCAGCCACATCGCGTTTCAGGTGACGGGCGACGGCCCGCTCGACCTGCTGATGATGCCGATCGGTTTCATTCCGGTCGACGCGGTGTGGGAGGAGCCTGCGCTGGTGCGGTTCCTACGCCGTCTCGGCTCGTTTGCCAGGCTGATTCGTCTTGACTTCCTGGGTGTCGGCCTCTCGGACCCGGTGTCTCCTGCAACGCCGCCAACACTGGAACGATGGAGCGAGGATGCCCTGACCGTGCTTGATGCTGCGGGATCGGAGAGGGCTGCCGTTCTTGCTACGTCCGAGAACGGTCAAGTCGCCATCCTGCTCGCGGCCAGTCATCCCCGGCGGGTGGCCTCGCTTGTGCTCGTCAACTCATTCCCGCGTGCCTTACAGGCGCCTGACTACCCTTGGGGCCTGACCAACCTCGCCGGCACGGTCGAGTCATTTGTCGATCCCGAGGGGATCGTTTCTGACTTTGACTACTTGGCGGTGGGAGCACCCACCGTCGCCGCAGACCCTGCGTTTCGTGACTGGTTTGAGCGAGCCGGGCATCGCGGTGCAAGCCCGGCCACGGCCCGAGCCTTCCTGACCGTACGCTGGGCAGTGACGTCCGCCAGGTCCTGCCGGCCATCAGTGTGCCGACTCTGGTCATCCAGCGCGCCGACAACGTATTGATCCCGGCCGGCGTCGGTCGCTACCTCGCCGACAAGATCCCTCAGGCCATGTGGGTGGAGCTGCCGGGCCCCGAGGACCTTGTGTGGGTCGGCGACGCCGACCTGGTGCTCGACGAGGTCGAGAAGTTCCTCACCGGCGTGCGCCGCGGGTCCGAGCCTGACCGTGTGCTTGCCACGCTGCTCTTCACCGACATTGTCGCTTCAACCTCGCAGGCCAGCACCCTCGGGGACCGCGCTTGGCGCGATGTCCTCGATCGCTTCCGCGCGGCCGTCAGAGAGCAACTGCGCAGCTTCCGCGGCCGCGAGATCAACACGCGAGGCGACGACTTTCTCGCCACCTTTGACGGGCCAGCCCGGGCAATCCAATGTGGCCTTGCCATTGGACGCGCGGCGAAAACGCTTCGCGTGGAGGTGCGGACAGGTCTGCACACGGGCGAGGTCGAGTTGATGGGAGACGACATCGGCGGAATCGCCGTGCACGTTGGTGCGCGGATCGGGGCGCTTGCGAAGGCGGGCGAAGTGTTGGTGTCTCGGACTGTTACGGACCTGGTGGCGGGCTCTGGCATCGTGTTCGCCGACCGGGGCGATCATGAGCTCAAGGGCGTGCCCGGAACGTGGCGGCTGTTCGCCGTGGAGGGTTGACCGGACTGCTCACAGTCGCCAAAGGGCGGTTCGTCGAACCAACGTCCCGATAGCCACCCTGGTTGTGCCGGAGTCGCCTGGGCAACGTCCGCGAGCATGGCTTCGGCCCGACCAACAAAGTCGTCCGAGATCACCCTCAACCACCGTCTGGAAACCTCGCACGCACAGCGTTCGGTCTCGCCCATGTCGCCGGCTCGTCGCGCCAGGCGAACCGCGGCGTAGCCTGCCCACATGACCACGATGCCAGAACGATTGGAGCGGGCCCGAGTCAAGACCGACAGCGCACTGCAGGCGGTGCGAAATGATGAGGGGGCATCGCCGGTGCTGCTTGCGGTGGTCAACGAGTTCGCCAGCAAGGCCGAGAAGGCTGTTGGGCTCGCCGACCAGCACACGGCAGTAATCGAGCTCGAGCAAGCTGGCGACAGCGCCAAGGCAGCCGTCGAGGCGGATCGCGGCGCGTCCCCCCCTTCCCGTGAGGCGGTCCTCGAGGCCCACATGTCGATTTGCATCGCCAAGGGCAAGCTCGAAACCTGAGCGAGCCGCTCCGGGCGCGACGCCGACAAA
>CAXMLU010000281.1:0-5062 GCA_964194255.1 uncultured bacterium | reverse complement strand
CAGGCCATGGCCCGGCTGGCGCCGCTGGCCGCGTTGGCTCCGGTCCATCTGATCGGCCAGGCCTACGACATGGGCCCGGAAGGCGGACGGCACGGTTCGCCGAGCAGCGACGAGATTCTGAGGTTTCTCGATGTGGCCCGCAAGAGTGGGGCATCCGGAGCGTCGTTCTATGTCTGGCAGGACATGACGGCCCCGGAGTGGGGGGCACTCAGCGACTACCCCTGGAGTCCCTGACCTCGAGGCGGGTGCGTCCGCCGCGCCCGCATCGCCCGCATCGGCCGAGGAGACACCTGGCCAACAGGTCGCGCGCCACGTCACGTCGACAAACTCGCGTCGACAACGTCTTGTCGATGCAATGCGGCGCAAAACTTTACCTCGGGTGTATTCCCACACCCCAAGGAGCACGGCCGCTACGGCTGCGAGCCGGCGCGCTTGGCCGCGGCTGGGATGGCGGCGGTACCGTTGGCCCATGGACCTGACGTACCCCCCCGAGGCCGAGGAGTTCCGGGCCGAGATCCGAGCCTGGTTGGGAGAGAACCTCCCCGAAGGATGGGGTGAGCCTGGCTTCCATCTGGAGGGCGACGACCGGGCCCGGTTCAATCGCCAGTGGACCGAGAAGCTGTACGAGGGCGGCTGGATCTGCGCGTCGTGGCCCACGGAGTACGGCGGAAAGGGCCTGAGCACGATGGAGGCGGTCGTACTCAACGAGGAGTTCGCACGGGTCAGTGCACCGCTCAGGGCCGACTTCTTCGGCGACACCCTGGTTGGTCCCACCATCCTGCAATGGGGTTCGGAGGAGCAGAAGCGGGAGTTCCTCCCCAAGATCCTGAAAGGTCAGATCACGTGGTGTCAGGGATTCTCCGAGCCCGACGCCGGGTCCGATCTGGCCTCGTTGAAGACGAGGGCGGTTCTCGACGGCGATGAATGGGTGATCACCGGACAGAAGGTCTGGACGACGCAGGCGCAAACGGCGGACTACATCTTTCTGCTGGCTCGCACGGACGCCAATGTGGCCAAGCACGCCGGTATCTCCTACCTGCTCGTACCGATGAAGCAGCCGGGGGTGGAGGTGCGGCCGATCGAGCAGATCGATGGATCCTCCGAGTTCAACGAAGTGTTCTTCTCCGGGGCCCGCTGCCCGAAGGACAATGTCGTCGGAGGCCTCAACAATGGGTGGGCGGTGGCGATGACGACCCTCGGATTCGAGCGAGGCACGTCGGCCACGACCAGCCACCGTCGCTTCCAGAAGGAGCTCGACGAGATCCTGAAGATCGCCAAGAAAAATGGCGATGCCACGGATCCGCTGATTCGCCAACGTCTCGCCGCCGCTTGGTCGAAGGTCAAGATCATGGAGATCAACGGCTACCGGTCGTTGTCGGCGGTGTTGCACAAGACCAAAGACCCGGGCGCAGCCGCGCTCGGCGCGGCCAACAAGATGTTCTGGTCCGAATACCACCAGGACGTGATGAAGCTGGCCATGGACATCCGGGGCATGGAAGGGCAGGTGTTGAGCGGGGGATCCGACGAGGAGTTCCTCCCCGGGTACGGCCGCCGGCGCGGGCGCGAGTCGTATCCCGCCGATGCCATGCAAGCCTCGTTCTTCTTCTCCCGTTCCGAGACGATCTGGGGTGGCGCGGCCGAAATCCAGCGGAACATCGTGGGCGAGCGGGTTCTCGGCCTGCCCAAGGAGCCCAAGGTCAGCGGCGCGTAGCGGGAAAGCCTTCCAGGTCTCCGTCCAGGGGGAGGCCGAGGGCCTGGCGGGCGGCGGCGCGACCGTAGAGGGACCCGAGCACGTTGCCGGTTCCTGAGTAGCCCCCGACGGCCCAGACGCTCTGGTCAATCTGGCGGCACACCGGCAGTGGGCCGGTGCTGTAGCCGACGGACGCCGCCCAGCGGGACGTCACCGGGGCGTGCCGGACGCCGAGGCGGTCTCGCAGCACCGTGTCCAGGGCCGCCTGCACCTCCGGCGTCGGCCGCGTGTCGAATGTCCACTCGGTCTGGGCGAAGCGATCGCGTTGGCCCCCGAGGGCGATTTGGCCGTTGGCCAGTTGCTGCCAGTAGTCGTACCCCCAGCGGGCGTACACGGGCCGAGGAATCGTGACCTCGGTCGTCGGCGCGGTCGCCAGCATCTGGAGTCGAGCGGTGCGAACCTCGCCGGCCAGGCGGGGCACCAGGCGCTCTAATCCTCCGTCCACGGCCACCACGACCGCTCGGCATGAGACCGCGCCGGCGGGGGTGGTGACCTGTCCGGGCCCGATGGCTACTGCGGCCGACAGTTCGTGCAGGACGGCGCCCGCCGCGCTCAGGGCGGTGGCGACCTGCCGGCAGCGCTCGAGCGGCTGCATGGCCGCGTCGTCGGGGAAAAGCAGTCCCCGTCCTTCCTGGCCTTGGTACCAGGAGGCTTGCAAGCCGTCCTCGTCCATGGCCTCGAGTTGGCGCCGGCAGTCACGCTCCTCGTCCTCCGAGTCGGCGAGGCGCAGGCTGCCGGTCGGCCTTACAGCGGAAGGGGTTTCTGTGGTGATGCGATCGAGCTCGGCGAGGGTCAGCCGGTAGAGGCCAACGGCCAAAGACCGGCCCAGTTCGGCGACGGCCCGATGGTGCGGCTGCGCCAGCCCGGCCAAGAGGAAGCCGCCATTTCGCCCGGCGGCCTGCCCGGCGACGACGCCGGCGTCGAGCCCGACGACGGAGTGGCCGAGGCGAAGGGCCTCGCCGGCCGCGGCCAAGCCTGAGCCGCCGAGGCCGACGACGCAGAGGTCGGCTCGCACCTCACCGTTCAGCCGAGGGAACCCGGCCCAGGGCCGGTCGTCCCACACCGGCCGCTCGTCCCACACGGGGGGGTCGGAGACGGCCACCCGGCCAACTTAGGCGGCCGGGGCGGCGTCAGCCGAGGTCGATGCGCTCCGGGTGGCTGTAGATGTTGAAGCTCCCGTCCCGCACGAAGCCGATGATGGCCAGGCCGAGGCGACGGGCCGCGTCGACGGCCAGGCTCGAAGGGGCGGATACGGCGCACACCACCGGGATGCCGGCCATGGCTGCCTTTTGCACGATCTCGAAGCTGACCCGACCCGAGACCATGAGCACGTGGTCAGCGAGTGGGAGCATCCGTTCGAGGGCGGCGTAGCCCACCACTTTGTCGACGGCATTGTGCCGACCGACGTCTTCCCGTATGCAGACGGAGCGGCCGGTGAAGTCGAAGAGACCAGCGGCGTGCAGGCCACCGGTGAGCTCGAACAGCGCCTGCCCGGTCCGCAGTGAGGTTGGCAGTCGCGGAATGATGTCGCGCGACAGGGGGCGACCGTCGGCGACCGTCGCGCAAGCCAGATCCACCTGGTCGAGGGTGGACTTTCCGCAGATCCCGCAACTCGACGTGGCGGAGAAGTTGCGTTCGAAACTGCCCCGGTCGAACGGCACGGTAAGCCGCACCGTGACGATGTTGAACTGCTGCTCGAGGCCGGGCTCGAGTTCGCAGTACCTCACGCCGGCGATATCGACCGGGGCCGCGACCAGTCCCTCGGTGAGCAGGAAGCCGACGGCCAATTCGAAGTCGTGGCCGGGCGTCCGCATGGTGACGGCCACGGAGTCCTGGATCTGCCCTGGCCCGACGGCGCGGATCTCCATCGGCTCTTCGGTGGCCAAGCGATCGGGACGCAAGATCTGGTGATCGGGCCGGACGGTTACGACCTGCACGGCCGCGGTGGTCCGCCGCACGGAGCTCACGGTTTTGTGGCCTCCGCGGCCGGCCGGGGTAAACCCAGGCGGTCCAGATCTTCGGGCGTATCGACATCAACCAGGGCGCGAGCCCATCTGCCGGCGGGCAGAACCGTGAACGGCGCGGCGTTGAGCAGGGCCTCCATCGATCGGGCTCCGTCGTTCACCAGCGGTCGGGCGAGGTCGAGCGTCGCCGCCGGATACCGGGCGCACAGCGGTTGAAGGCGTCCGGCGACATCGGGAACGATGGCACCCTCGCCCGCCGCCGCGATCAACCGCACCAGGAAGGCGTGGCTGAGCCGGGGGAGATCGCAGGCCAGGACGACGACGGCCGGCGGACGCGGCGCGAGCGCGGCCCAGCCGGTGGCGATGGCGGCGAGCGGGCCACCGCCAGGCTCGCCATCGGTCACGCCGTCGAGCCTCGTCAGGCCAGGACCGACTTCGAGGACGGGTGCGGCCAAAGCCACCAGCAAGTCGGCCAAACGCTGTCCGAGGGTGCTGCCGTCCACCGGCAATAACGCTTTGGCAGCGCCCATGCGGCGGCTGGCACCTCCGGTGAGTAACAGGCCACCGACCGCTCCACGCATGGCCCCATTGTGACCGACAGGCAGTGCTTTGCCGGCCACCGGGAGGTGCCGCGGTGTGCATGGCCCCGCCGGAGTGGGTAGAACGGTGGGATATGCCAGGGGCAGCCGGGACCACGCTCGTCGGCGGCCGCTACCAACTCGGGGCCCTGCTGGGGCAAGGCGGGATGGCGGACGTCTACGACGCGCTTGACGTCAAATTGCAGCGTCCAGTGGCGGTCAAGATCCTACGACCTGGCTTTGCCGCCGATGAGGGGCTGAGGCGGCGCTTCGAGCGGGAGGGCCGGGCGGCGGCTCGCCTCAACCATCCCCGGGTCGTCGCCGTGTACGACACCGGCGAGGATGCCGGCCGGCCCTATTTGGTCATGGAGCGGATGCCGGGGGAGACACTGGCCGACCGGATGGCCGCTGGACCCCTCGACCAGGCCTGGCTGCGCCGGGTCGTCGGCCAGGTGCTGAGCGCGCTGGCGGCCGCCCACGGCGCCGGCATCCTGCATCGAGACGTAAAGCCGGGCAACGTGCTGCTGGACCACGGTGAGGCCAAGGTGGCCGACTTCGGCATCGCGGCCATGGGCGAGCCCAGTCGCACGGACGGATCCCACGACGCCTCCGCCGCTCACACCGAGGTAGGCATGGTCATCGGTACGCCCTCGTACATGGCCCCAGAGCGCATCGAGGGCCGGCCCGCTACCGTCCAGTCCGATGTCTACGCGGTGGGCGTGCTTCTGTACGAGGGCCTGACCGGCCGCAAGCCGTACCTGGGCGCGACG
>CAXMLU010000280.1:0-2212 GCA_964194255.1 uncultured bacterium | reverse complement strand
CCCGCCAGCCGATCCGGCCTGGCCTGAGCCACCGCCCCCGCCGCCCACAACGCGGCTCGGCGACCACCCAACCCTTTCCCCAAACCCTCCAGCGCACCGGCGGTAGCCAACGCCTCCAGCGGCGCGGTGGTCACCCCTGTCCGGCGCACCAGGTCTTCCATGTCGACGTACGGCTGCCCCCCCTCGATGGCCTTGGCCAACTCCTCGCCAATGGTGCGCACGTATTCCAGTCCCAGCCGCACCGCCGCGCCGCCGGTGCTGGTGACATCGGCTTCCAGCCGTGACTTGGCTCCGCTCTCGTTGATGTCCGGCCGGCGGACCACCACGCCGTGACGCCGGGAATCAGCCACCAGCGTCTGCGGTGACCAGAAGCCCATCGGCTGGCCGTCGAGCAGACCGGCGAGAAACGCGGCCGGGTGGTACCGCTTCAGCCACGCGGATGAGTAGACGAGATAGGCGAAGCTCACCGAATGGCTCTCCGGGAAGCCGAAGTTGGCGAAGGCCAGCAGCTTGTCGTAGATCTCGTCGGCCACCGCCCCGGTGATGTCGTGGGCGGCCATGCCCTCGTAGAGCCGAGCTCGCAGCCGCTCCATTCGCTCCCGGCTGCGCTTTGATCCCATCGCCTGGCGTAGCTGATCCGCTTCGCCGGCGGAGAAACCGGCTACGTCGATGGCCATCTGCATGAGCTGTTCCTGGAAGAGCGGCACTCCGAGGGTCTTGGACAAGCTCGGCTCGAGGAGAGGATGCAGGTACGTGACCGGCTCGAGCCCGTTGCGGCGACGGATGTACGGATGAACCGAGCCTCCCTGAATGGGACCGGGACGGATAAGAGCCACCTCCACCACCAGGTCGTAAAACGTGCGGGGCTTCAACCGGGGCAGAGTCGCCATCTGAGCTCGACTCTCCACCTGGAACACGCCCACGGAGTCGGCCCGGGAGAGCATCTCGTAGACCTCGTCCTCTTGGGCGAGGAGGGCAAGATCGATCTCCACCCCCGAGAAGGACCGGACGTGGTCGACGGCGTAGTGCAGCACCGAGAGCATGCCCAGGCCCAGCAGGTCGAACTTGACCAGCCCGGCCGCGGCGCAGTCGTCCTTGTCCCATTGCAAGACGCTGCGATCCTCCATCCGGCCCCACTCCACCGGGCACACCTCGACCACCGGACGGTCACAGATGACCATGCCGCCCGAGTGGATGCCCAGATGGCGGGGAAAGTGCTCGATCTCGGCGGCCAACTCCAGGACATCGGCGGGGATGTCGTGATCGGGGTCGCCGTTGGCGTCCCGCTGGGCCGTGGTGGCGCTGAGCGGCCCCCACCCGTCGACCTGTTTGGACCAGGCGTCCAGCGCGCCGGTGGCGTAGCCGAGGGCCTTGCCGATGTCGCGCACCGCCGACTTGGGCCGGTAGGTGATGACGTTGGCCACCTGCGCCGCCCGTTCCCGGCCGTACCGGTCGTAGACGTACTGGATGGCCTCCTCCCGCCGGTCGCTCTCGATGTCCACATCGATGTCGGGCGGGCCGTCCCGCTCGGGTGACAGGAACCGTTCGAAGAGCAGCCCGAGAGAGACGGCATCGGCGTTGGTGATCCCGAGGGCGTAGCAGACGGCCGAGTTGGCGGCCGACCCCCGGCCTTGGCAGAAAATGTCGCGCTCCCGGCAGAAGCGCACGATGTCCCACACGATCAAGAAGTAGCCGGGAAAGCCAAGCTGCTCGATGACGGCCAGTTCATGGTCGATCTGGGCGTAGGCGCTGGCTTGCACGCTTTGCTCGCCACCCTGCTGCCGGGGGCCGTACCGTCCGGCCGCTCCCTGCTCCGTGAGGTGACGGAGGAACGTCATCTCGTTCTGGCCGGGAGGGACAGGGAACGGTGGTAGGCGGGGGGCGACCAGGCGAAGGTCGAAGGCACACTCCTGGCCGAGGATGGCGGCGCGGTGGACCACGCCGGGGTACCGCGCGAAGCGTCGGGTCTGCTCGGCTCCGCTGCGCAGATGGGCGGCGCCCGCGGCGGGTAGCCAGCCGTCGATCTCGTCCAAGCTGCGCCGGGCCCGCACCGCGGCCAGAGCGGTGGCCAGCCGGCGGCGGGAGGGGCAGGCGTAGTGGACGTTGTTGGTGGCCACCAGCTCGACCCCGGCGTCGACGGCCAGCTCGGCCAGCGCATCGTTGCGAGCCGAATCGAGCGGGTCACCGTGGTCCCACAGCTCGACGGCGACGT
>CAXMLU010000279.1:0-4775 GCA_964194255.1 uncultured bacterium | reverse complement strand
CTGTGGCGGGATGTTCGGCATGGCTGGGACCCGTCCACCGTTGGCGCCGGAGGAATGGCGGCATGGCCCACCCAGCCTCTGGCGCTACCGCCAGGCGCTGCCATTTCCGGCCGGGTGGGACAGCTGGCGCCATCTGACGATGGGAGAGGGCTTCACCCCACTCGTCCCGCTCGAACCGACACGGCCTGGACTCCTCGCCAAGGTCGACTACGTCATGCCGACGTTGTCCTTCAAGGACCGGGGCGCCGTGACCCTGATCGCCCACGCTCTGACAACGGGCGTGACCCGCGTCGTAGCTGACAGCAGCGGCAACGCCGGTGCGTCACTGGCGGCCTATGCGAGCCGAGCCGGCGTCGAAGCTCGGGTATTCGTGCCCAGGTCCACTCCGACTGCGAAGGTGAACCACATCCGTGCGTACGGGGCCGACGTCCGGACCGTGCCCGGAACAAGGGAAGACACGGCCGGGGCCGCGAGGCGCGAGGTTGAGGCCACCGGCGCCTTCTACGCCAGCCACGTCTACAACCCGTTCTTCCTGGAAGGGACGCAGACCTTTGCCTTCGAAGTCTGGGAACAGTTGGGCCGGCAGGTGCCCGACGCGGTCGTCCTCCCGGCTGGCAACGGCACACTCGTCTTGGGTGCGGCGCTGGGCTTCCAACGGTTGAAGGACGCCGGTCTGGCGGCCGCCGTGCCTCGCATCCTGGCGGTGCAGGCGGCCGCCTGCGCGCCGCTGGCGACGGCATGGGAGCGCGGCGAGCCGGGTCCGGCCACGGTCCACCCGGAGGCCACCCAGGCCGAAGGCATCGCCATCGCTGTTCCCGCTCGTGGCGAAGAGATCCTCGCTGCCGTGGGCGCGTCCGGCGGACGGTTCACGAGCGTCAGCGAAGACCAGTTGGCGTCAGCGGCCCGGTATCTGGCCCGCCGCGGGTTCTCCGTCGAGCCGACCGGCGCCGTCGCCTACGCCGGTCTCGGCGGCGAAAACCTCGGCGCGGAGGGCACCGTCGTCATCGCCCTGACCGGAGCCGGCCTCAAGTCCGGATGAGGCAGCACCCCGCGTCGGAGCACGCACCGGGGGGCTGGTCCCAGCGCTCGACCACGAGATCGCGAATCATGGCCACGAAGGCCGGGTCCGTTCCGACCGTCGCCACCCGCGCCCACCGGAGGCCAGCGGCGACGGCTACGGCCTTGGCCCGGGTGTCGAGGTCGTACACCACCTCCATATGGTCCGAGACGAAGCCGATCGGCACCACTGCCACATCGGTGACGCCGTCCGCGGCCAGCACGGGGAGGCGCTCCTGGATGTCCGGTCCGAGCCAGGGTTGGGTCGGCGGCCCACTGCGGCTCTGGTAAACGAGCTCCCACGGTGGGGCGTCAGGGACCCGCTCGACCACCAGCCGGCTGGCCTCGGCGAGCTGGCTGACGTAGGCGCTCGCCTCAGCCATAGCCACTGGGATGGAGTGCGCGGTGAAGAGCAGACGCCGGCTGGCCGTCGGCGCCGCCGCCAAACCGGCGATGGTCTCGCGCACGTGGGCGGCCTGGGGCTCGATGAACCCCGGATGATTGAAGAAGGCCCGCACCTTGTCAACCGTCGGCGCCGCCTCGCCGACCTCGTTCCGGGCCCGCTCGATGTCCTCCAGATACTGACGGCAGGACGAGTACGAGCTGTAACCCGACGTGACGAACGCAGCCGCCCGGCGGATGCCGTCTTCGGTCATCTGCCGGATCGTGTCGGCGAGGAAGGGAGGCCAGTTGCGATTTCCCCAGTAGACCGGCATGGCGGGTCCCCGCCGGGCCAGCTCTTCGGCGAGGGCGGCGGTCAGCGCCCGGTTTTGTCCGTTGATGGGGCTGACGCCACCGAAGAGGTGATACTGCTTCGCTACTTCGAGGAGCCGCGCCTGGGGGACATTTCTACCCCGGGTCACGTTCTCCAGGAAGGGCAGGACATCGTCGGGTCCTTCCGGGCCGCCGAAGGACACCACCAGGACAGCGTCATACATGGCGAGTCGTTCAGGTCTCGGCCGCGGCTGGGGCGGTCGGCGCCGGCAGCACTTCGACCTCGGCTCGTGCACACGCGACACAAAGGTAGCGGTGACTGGCGGTCTCCGGATCGGCCAGCACGGGGATCATGGACTTCTGGAGCACGACGGTGCCACAGGAGGGGCAGGGAACCCGCTCGCCGGCCTCCTCGGTGCTACCGGCCATGGCCGGCCTGCGTCGACGGGGCGGCCGTGACGCCGACCCCACCGCGACGAGGGGCGGGCGCGCTCGCTCTGGTTTCTCGGTCCGCCTCCAGAGCATCGCGGAACGCCACCGCC
The DNA here is from genome assembly GCA_964194255.1 of uncultured bacterium. Lineage (GTDB taxonomy): Bacteria > Actinomycetota > Acidimicrobiia > Acidimicrobiales > CAXMLU01 > CAXMLU01. The sequence continues at coordinate 2,463 of CAXMLU010000279.1, read as the reverse complement.
GCGGCCCGGTGGTCCGTGCCGCTCCGGATAGCGACCCAGGTCCGAACCCGCGTCAGCCGACCGAGGGTGGTGCGGGCCAGGACGGCTGAGCCCCGCCGGCTCGGTGTCGGGTGCACCTCGAAGTGCGCGATGGTGTCCCATGGGATCGTCTCCCGGGAGAGCACATGATGGACGACTACTGCCGAGGGGTTGGTCTCTACCCTGGTCCGTGATGCCCTCCACGTGAGAAAGATGGCCAGCAGCGCTGACGGAATCAGGGGCCAGATGTAGTCAGACGACTTCGACACCACGCCAGAGGCCGGGTCCGGCTCGAAGATCAGGCTGGCGCAGACGAGAAAAGTGAAGACGACACCCAGGGCAAACAGCGTCTGACGCCGGGGGATGCGATAGACGCAGGTCTCTTGGGGCACGAGCCCGAGCGTAATCTCCGTCCATGACTGACTGGAACTTCGCCGACGCCTTCGAAGCGATCGCCGCCAAGGTGCCGAGCGCACCGGCGCAGATGTGCGGCGATCGGGTGATGACGTGGGGTGAGTGGGATCGCCGGGCCAACGCCCTGGCCGCGGACCTGCTCCAGGCCGGACTGGGTCAGCAGTCCAAGGTGGCTGCCTATCTGTACAACGGCGTCGAGTACCTCGAGGTCTATCTCGGTGCGTGGAAGGCCGGGATGGTCCCCGTCAACACCAACTACCGGTACGGGCCGGACGAACTTCTCTATCTGTTCGACAACGCCGACGCCGAGGCGGTGGTGTTTCACACGTCATTCGCACCGTTCATCGAGCGGATCCGTAGCAAGCTGCCCCAGGTCCGGCGGTGGTACGCGGTCGACGACGGTCATCCGATCCCGGACTGGGCGGTGTCCTACGAGGAGCGAGTCGCCGGCGGGACGGATCGGATCGCCGGCCCGTGGGGGAGGAGGGGCGACGACCTGCTCATGATCTACACGGGCGGGACGACAGGGATGCCGAAGGGCGTCATGTGGCGCCAGGATGACCTCTTCAATGTGCTCGGTGGGGGAGGCAACCCGATTATCGGTGTGCCCCCCGCGTCCGACTACGACGACCTGGCGGGCCGGTTGACGGGCCCGGGTGCGCGCATGCTGCCGGCCTGTCCGCTGATGCATGGTACGGGGCAGTTCTCCGCCTTCATCACGCTCAACGGCGGCGGATGCGTCGTGACCATGCCCGACCGAACTTTCGACGCGGCGAGGTTGTGGCAGACGGTGCAGGACAAGCAGATCAACGCGGTGGTGATTGTCGGCGATGCCTTCGCCAAGCCCATGCTCGCCGCCCTGGACGCGAATCCGGGCCGTTGGGACCTCTCCAGCCTGCTGTTGATCTCGTCATCGGGGGTCATGTGGAGCCACGAGACCAAGGAAGGGCTCCTCCGCCATGTCCCCAAGGTGATTCTCTTCGATTCCCTTGGCTCATCCGAGGCCGTTGGCCTCGGGGCCAGTGTTTCGGCATCGGGCAACGCGGCCCATACCGCCGAGTTCGCGCTCGGCGAACACGTCCGCGTCTTCACCGAGGACGGAACAGCGGTCGCTCCCGGTTCGGACGACGTGGGCATGGTCGCCATTGGTGGCTACATCCCCGTCGGGTACTACAAGGACGAGGAGAAGACGGCCCGGACCTTCCGCACCTTCGATGGTGTGCGGTACTCGGTTCCTGGCGACTTCGCCTCCGTGAATGCCGACGGCTCGCTGCATCTGCTCGGGCGAGGGTCGGTGTGCATCAACACCGGAGGCGAGAAGGTCTACGTCGAAGAGGTCGAGGCCACCCTCAAGTCCCATCCGGACGTGTTCGACGCCGTCGTCGTGGGGGTGCCCGACGAGCGGTTCGTCGAGCGCGTCGCGGCGATCGTGACCGCTCGACCGGGCGCCGAACCGTCCCTGGAGGATCTCCAGGGCTTCTGTCGGACGAAGCTGGCGGCGTACAAGATGCCCCGCCAGCTGCACGTGACGCACAACATCCCCCGCACCCCGGTCGGGAAGCCCGACTACCGCTGGGCGAAACGACTGGCGACGGAATCGCCGTCCGTCGTCGCCGCCCCGGCGGCGCCATCTCGATGACGATCAGGAGCGTGATGTGACCGGAACGACAACACCCGAGCCTCCCCAGCTGGGCTTCTGGTCCATCGCGGCAGCGGACCCCGACCGGTTGGCGCTCGTCGATCCCGATGGCACCGAGATCACCGCCAAGGAGCTGCTCGCCACGACGAACCAGCTCGTGCACGGCTTCCGGGCGCTCGGCCTCGAGCCCGGCGACGCAGTGGCGATGCTCCTCCCGAACTCGCGCGAGGTGTTCGAGCTCTACCTCGCCGTGCTCCAAGCCGGCTTCTACCTCGTGCCGATCAACTGGCACCTCGTTGGACCCGAGATCGCGTACATCGTCCAGGACTGCGAAGCGAAGGCGTTCGTGGCCCACGCCAAGTTCGCTGACGCCGCCCGCGCCGCCGTCGACG
>CAXMLU010000278.1:0-8480 GCA_964194255.1 uncultured bacterium | reverse complement strand
TGCCGACCATGTCGTAGTTGCCCTCGGTCGTATAGAACTTGAGAGCGAAGCCACGCGGGTCACGCCACGTGTCGGGACTGCCCAGCTCGCCGGCCACGGTCGAGAACCGCAGCAGCGTTTCGGTCGATGTGCCCCGCTGGAAGACCGCCGCCTTGGTGTAACGACTGACATCGTTCGTTACCTCGAAGGTCCCGAAGGCCCCGCCACCCTTGGCGTGCACAACGCGCTCGGGCACCCGCTCCCGATTGAACTGCGCCATCTTCTCGATGAGGTAATGGTCCTGCAGCAGGATCGGGCCGGACGCACCGGCAGTCAGCGAGTGCTCGTCGCTCTCGGCCGGGATGCCGGCGTTGGTGGTGGTTGCGGGAACATCGGGCATGGTCACTCCTTGGTGGGGGGTCGGTGGGTATCGGCGGACGCAGGCGTCGACGCCTTGGCGCAGGCGGGGCAGACGCCCCAGTAGACGACCTCGGCTTCATTGATGAGGTAGCCGTGATCGTCGATGGGATCCAGGCATGGCTTCGAGCCGGCGGCGCAGTCGACGTCCTCGATGGCCCGGCAGAGACGACAGATCAGGTGGTGGTGGTTGTCGCCGACGCGCAGCTCGTACAGGGCCGGGCTGCCGTCGGGCTCGATCCGCCGGACGATGCCCGCATCGGTGCAGGCGCGCAGCACGTCATAGGTCGCCTGAGTCGACACCGAGCCGACGCGCTCGCGAACCGCCGCGGCGACATCGTCCGCCGAGAGGTGGCCGCGCTCAGCGAGCACGACCAGCGTTGCCACACGGGGTGCTGTGACACGAAGCCCGGCTACCCGCAGGAGACCGACCGCAGCCCCGCTCGCCTCGTCGACCATGGCGTCACTCAAGCACATTTATCTGGAATAAGTCAAGTTTTTGACCTACTCCAACTCACTTTGCGGCGCCGCGGTGGGACGGGCCCGTGTCACCAGCCGCCCGAACGAATCCTGGGGCAGGCTTCGCCCATCTGCCGTGCGCTCGGCGAGTGTGCGGTTCGTTCATCGTCCGTCTCGCCAAGCCCGTAGAAGCCACGACAACTGACTTGTGACGCTGCCGCTAGGCCCGGGGTGAGCCGATCGGTCCCCTCGGGGCGCGGGTACGGCTGGCGATACGACCTTCCTACAATCGCTCGGTGCTGAGTCCACCATGTCGCGTCTCCTCGCGCTCGTGAGCACGTTCGCCGTCATTCACATCAGCATCGACCCCGTCGCATTGCCGTTCGGCAGCGGGATCCATTGGCACGGGATCTGCTACGCCGTGGCGTTCTGGATTGCGTATCGATTCGGCGCGTGGCCGCATGCCCAGCGCCACGGGGTCAGCAAGGCGCAGGCCGACCGCGTCCTGATCTGGACGATCATCATGGGTCTGCTAGGCGCGCGGCTGTACTACGACGTACAGAGCGACTTCTGGGACAAGGTCGCTCATCCCATTGAGCTGATTACGGTCTGGCAGGGCGGCATGGCCTTCTTCGGGGCCATCCTCGCCCGGCTGGTGACCATCCTCGCAATGGCGCGCCGCGAGCGCCTGCCGATTTGGCCCTTGCTCGATGCCGGCGCGCTGTTCGCTGTCGTCGGCCAGCCGATCGGCCGCATCGGCAACGTCATCAACGGCGACATCCTTGGGTCGCCGAGCACGTTGCCGTGGGCGACCGCATACACAAATCCCCACGTGGTGCTCCAGAAGGGATTCGACCTCTGCACCCCGGCGCGCTGCGTTGCCTACCAGATTGCTGCGGTGTATGAGGCCATCGGCACGATCCTCATCGGCGCGCTCCTGTTTTTGATGCGCCGCCGAGGCGCGCGTCCGGGCGCGCTCGTCGTGAGCTATGTCGCTCTGTACGCGATCAGCCAGATCGTTATGATCGCGTGGCGGGTGAGTGAGCCGGTAGTGCTGCTCGGGCTGAAGCAGGCACAGGTCACTGGGCTCGTCGTCCTCTGCGTGGTGACGCCGCTCCTCTGGCTCGTGTGGCGTCGCACGTCGACGAACGATCGCACTGGCGAACCCGCCGCGACGCGTGCGTCGCGTAGGGGAATCTCTTCGACCCCTGCGAGTGCAGTGGCACGATGCTCCGGTGCTCACGTCCTAGGAGTGGGTGAGTTGGCGAATCACGAAGTAGACGGCAAAGCCGATCAGGAGCACGCCGAAGCCGCGCTTCATAGCCTCGGCAGGCAGGCGTTGAGCCAGGCGTGAACCGATCACGGCACCGGGTATCGATCCGAGCGCGAAGGCGGCGGCGACGGACCAGTTGATGTGGCCGAGTGCCCAGTGTGTCGCGAGTGTGGGCACGGAAAGCACAGCGATGACGACCAGGCTTGTGCCTGCCGACTGGGGCATTGTGAGTCCGAGGACGAGCACAAAGAGGGGCACAAGGAGGAAGCCGCCGCCGTTGGCGAGCAGCCCGGTGAAGAGCCCGATAGCCGCCGCAGCGGGGATGACGATGCCCGGGCGGCGCCGGGCGAGCCCTGCGAGGCTCTTTTCGGGGAGCGGCAGAAGTATCCGCACGCCGACCGCGGCGAGCACGATCCCAGAGGCGACGAGCAGGGAGGGGCCGCCGACGTAGCGGGACAGGAGCGCGCCGAGAACGGTGGCGGGTACCCCGCCGTAGATCGCCCATCGGGCGACGGGCCACTCGACCTCGCCACGGCGGACGTAGGCGATCATCCCGGCGATGGCAGCGGGAATCGTGGCGGGGAGTGGCGCGGCGATGGCAATGAGGCCGGGCACTCCGAGCAGCCCGAGTGCAGGGGTCGCGAAGCTCGATCCGCCGACCCCGAAGAGCCCGAAGAGCACGCCGACCACCAGTCCCGCGGCGGCCACCGCGGGCCATGCCGGCATGCCGTCAGCCCCGAAAGCCGACGCGCGGGATGTGCACGAACAACCGGCGCGCGTTCATCAGTCGGAGGACGTGATCGGGAGACCGGATTTCGCTGCCGAACTCCAGTCGTCGTTAACGGCGACCACCGCACGCCCGCTGCGATCCATCAGCGACGCCGCAATGGCGGCGCGGTAACCGGAGGCGCAGTGCACCCAGACGTTCCCGTCCGGGACGTCGTCCACGCTCTGTTCGAGTTCGTCGAGCGGAATGTGAACGGCGCCGACAATCCGGCCGTCCGCCCATTCGTCATGGCGGCGCACGTCGAGCACGACGATGTCTCGGTTGGCGCGTTCGTTGGCCAAGTCGGCGAAAGACGCGGAGCCGTAGCTGCGCACTACTCCTCCTGCGGCCCACGCATCGAGACCGCCCTCGGCCCGGCCCGCCGGGCGGTCGATGCCGATGCGTGCCATCTGGCGTTGAGCCTCCATCACTTCTTCGGCGGTGTCGCCGACAAGAGTCAGGGGCGTCCCCCACCGAATCGTCCAGCCGAGATACGTCGCGAACGAGTCGCCGACTTCGATGTTAACGGTTCCAACGAGGTGGCCCTCGGCGAAGGCAGTACGGGAGCGCAGATCGACCACCCATTCGCCGGCATGGATACGGCGGCGAATCTCGACTGGGTCGACCGGCTCCGGCGGCGAGAGGTCGACGGGCGCCGGGCCGGCGCGGTTGATGCCTCCCATGTGGGCGTAGTACCGCGGGTAGGCGGTGAGGCCGCCCAGAAGGGTTGCGACGAAGGCATCCTCGTCGTCGGTGGTGAGCGCAGCGTTGGTGGTGCGCTCCTCGGCAATGGTGCTTTCCGTCGATCCACTCGATGCTGTGGATGAGCAGAAGCTGCCGAAACCGTGGGTGGGGTGGACACCAACGGTGCCGGGAAGATTCCGGGCGAGGCGGCGGACCGAGCGAAATTGCTCCCGGGTCAACCACTCCGTAGATTCGGAATCGATGAGGTCAGTGCGGCCCACGGTGCCGTAGAGCATCGAGCCGCCCGTGAACGCGGCGACGGGCTCGCCGTTGTCGATGAGCACGAAGGAAAGGTGATGCGGCGTGTGGCCAGGACTGCGGGCGGCGCGCAGTACGAGACTGCCGATCGGAAACTCATCGCCGTCTCGTGCGCCGGTGCGCTCGCAGGCGTAGGCGACATCGTCCTCTGCGGAGAGGACGTAGGTGGCGCCAGTCCGGCGCGCAAGTTCGAGACCACCGGTGACGTAGTCGTTGTGGATGTGTGTCTCGAAGACATGGGTGATGCGGGCGCCGGTGCCGGACAGCACCGCCTCGATGCGGTCGATGTCGCGCTGCGGGTCGATAACCGCCGCGACGCCACTGTCGCGATCGATGATCACATAGCTGCGATCACCCAGCGCCTTGGTCTCGATAGTGACGATGTCCCTGTTGGTGGCCACGTGTGTTGTTCTCTTTGGTCAGGCGATCGTGCCGGGCAAGCCATCATCTCGGAAGAGCGGCAGGCCAGCGTCCTGCCATGACGACATGCCGCCACTGACATTGCCGACGTCGACGCCCGCGTCCGCGAGCGACTTGGCAGCGCTTGCCGATCGGCCGCCGCTGCGGCACACGGTGAGGACTTGTTTGCCGCCGAACGTCGACGCCGCGCCGCTGACACGAGAAAGGGGTAGGTGAACAGCGCCAGGTGCGTGCCCCGCGAACCACTCGTCGTCTTCACGGACATCGAGCAGCACCGCACCTTTGGTCTGCAGGTCGGCAGCTTCCTTACCCTCGACCTCAGCTGATTTGGCTCGTCCGAACATCTCAACCTCCTAGGGCGTACCCTACCCCCCTGGGTATCCTACTCACACCGGAGGCCTCCATGGAACTGCCCGCAACCACTGTCGATGACCTCGTGGCGCGTCTGCGCCGGGTCGAGGGCCAGCTCCGAGGCATCCAGCAGATGCTCACGGACGGCCGCGAGTGCCGTGATGTCGTCACACCGATCTCTGCGGCGAGCAAGGCGCTCGATCAGGCGGGCTTCAAGCTGATCGCCTCTGGCCTCACGTATTGCCTCGCCCATCCCGATGACGCTGCCCGCGACGGTTACGCCATCGCCGACGTGCAGAAGATGTTCATGAAGTTGGCCTGACAACTACCCGCGGGGAGAACGACGATGGCATCTGCTCGATTCATGGCAAACCCCATAGGACGCGCGGCGCGAATCATTGTCGGCATCGTTTTTATGGCTGTGGGAATGCTCGCCGCGCACGGGACGACCACCGGTCTTTTCGTCGTCATTGGCGCAGAAGCCCGTGACGTTGTCCGGACGGAACGGCGTCGAGCCAACGGAGCCTTGGAGGACGACGATCGTCTCTAGGGCGGGCAATTCGGCAACCGTCGCCTCCAGCATGGCGACGTAGTCGGTGCCGAGGAAGTCCGTGACCGTACACAAGGCGCGCGCCCAGGTCCTCGAGAGGACGTCGGCCGCGTCCCCACCCTTGAACCGCGTGTTGATCGGTGCCAGGACGCCTCCAGCGTGGAAGATGCCCAGCAACGTTGGCTCGATCGATGGCGATGTCGACTTGATCGTCTCCGCAACGGCCGACGGGGATGCCGGCGACGACACGTGCGCGTGCCGGCCGGCGGCCTCGATGGCGCGCGTGATGCTCGGGACCTCATGCGAGTCGATCGCTCGTTTGTCGCCAGCTACAGCACCGTCCCGGTCCGTTCGCCGGCGAGTCGAGGGCGGCGAGGAGGACGCAGGTCAGGGTGACGTCGGTGATGTCGAGCGGGTTGTGCACACGAAAGATGTCGTTCTCGACGTCGATCGGGCCGGAGCCATGAAAGGCCTGATCGAGGACGTCGAGGTTCGCCCGCATTGTAAGGACGAGACGGTCGTGCCGCAGGCCGAGCATGGCACCGATGATCCAGTGTGGGAGACTCCGAGCCCGAGCGAGAGTTCGGGCCTTAGGACACCATCTTCACCGACAAGGCCTGCTGCGCCAACGCTATCGGATGTCGGGGCTGGACCGGCACGACCGCGGTGCCGATCTCGATGCGGGAGGTCTCCGCGCCGACGAGCCACCGCAGTGAGGCGTCGAACTCGTCGGGGATCTGGGGTATCCACACCGTCGCCAGCCCGGCCTCCTCGGCCAACGCGCGTCGGCGCGAAGCCGATCGGCCCTGGTGGCATAACGCCCTCGCTCGCGGCCGATGGCGAATGAGAACGTCCCTCCTCCCGTATCATAACCAGCGTTTCCGTGAGCCAGCCCGGCGAAGGGACTTGAGATGACCGCAACCGAGGCCGACCGCTCCGACGTCTGCTACGACCCCTACGACTTCGAGATCGACACCGACCCTACCCGATCTGGAGGCGACTTCGGGAGGAGCGACCGCTCTATCACAACGAGCGGTACGACTTCTACGCCCTGAGCCGCTTCGACGACGTCGAGCGCGCCGCCATGGACTGGACGACATACAGCTCCGCTAAGGGCTCAGTTCTCGAGTTGATCAGGAGCGGGATTGAGATCCCTCCCGGCTCGATCATCTTCGAAGACCCGCCGGGGCACGCCCTCCACCGAGGCCTCCTGTCGCGCGTCTTCACCCCGCGAAAGATGGCGGCGATCGAGCCCAAGGTCCGCGACTTCTGCGCGCGTAGCCTTGACCCCGTTGTGGGAAGCGGCGGCTTCGACTTCATCGCCGACCTGGGCGCGCAGATGCCGATGCGCACGATTGGGATGCTCCTCGGGATCCCGGAGCAGGACCAGGAGGCGCTCCGCGACCAGATCGACGAGGTCCTGCGCCTCGAAGCCGGCACCATGCCCGACGTCGACCAGTTCGACGCCCATGGCCAAGCGAGCGCCTTCGAGGAGTACATCGAGTGGCGCGCCGATCACCCGTCGGACGACGTGATGACCGAGCTCCTTCAGGCCGAGTACGAGGATCCGGCCGGCGAACGGCGCCGGCTCACGCGCCCCGAGGTCGTGGGCTTCGTCAACCTGATCGCCGCGGCCGGCAACGAGACGACGACGCGGCTCATCGGGTGGACAGGGAAGGTGCTCGCCGATCATCCCGACCAGCGCGCCGACGTGGTAGAGGATCGCTCACTCGTAGCCAACACCATTGAAGAGGTGCTGCGCTTCGAGGCTCCCTCCCCGGTTCAGGCCCGGTACGTGACCACGGACGTGGAGCATCACGGCCAGGGCATGCCGACCGGGAGCGTCATGCTCCTCTTGAACGGGTCCGGCAACCGCGACGACCGCAAGTTCGCGGACGGCGACAGCTTCAACATCCACCGCAAGCTCGACCACCACCTGTCCTTTGGCTACGGCGTGCACTTCTGCCTCGGCGCGGCGTTGGCCCGACTCGAGGGCAGGGTCGCGCTCGACGAGGTGTTGCAGCGCTTCCCCACATGGCAGGTCGATTGGGACAACGCCAAGCAGGCCCGCACCTCGACCGTCCGCGGTTGGGAGAAGTTACCCGTGCTGACGTGAAGGCCGTCGTGGTGGGCGCGTCGAGCGGCCTCGGCCGCTGCATCGCTGTCGGGCTCGGCCAGCGCGGTGCTCAGGTCGCGCTGCTGGCGCGCCGCCATGACCGCCTGGTGGACGCCGCCGGGGAGGCAGGCTCAGGATCGCTCGGCATCGCCTGTGATGTCACCGACCCGTCGTCGTGTCGCTCCGCCATCGATGGTGCTGCGAGGGCGCTCGGCGGCGTCGACGCGCTCGTGTACGCGCCGGGGATCGGGCCGCTCACGCGGCTCGCTGAGACCGACCTGGACACATGGCGGGCCGCGTTCGACACCAACGTGATCGGCGCGTCGCTCATCACCGCCGCAGCCCTTCCCTATCTCACCGAGTCGAGCGGAAGCGCAGCGTACCTGTCGTCGGTGAGCGCGTCGATGACGCCGCCGTGGCCAGGCCTCGCCGTCTATGGCGTCACTAAGGCCGCCCTCGACAGGCTGGTCGAGGCGTGGCGCAGCGAGCATCCGCGTGTCGGGTTCACGAGGGTGATCGTCGGCGACTGCTCGGGTGGCGAGGGGCCTGGACTGTCCGAGTTCGCCGCCGGTTGGGACACCGAGCTGGCGGCCGAGATGGGCACGGTGTGGTTCACCCGCAACCTCTTGACTGGCGCGCTCATGGACGTGGAAGAGCTCGTGCGCGTCGTCGACACCGTGCTCCGATGTGGCGCAAGCGCCAGCATCCCGTCCGTGTCGGTTACGCCGCGGCCGCCTGCCTAATCAGCTTCTCCCGAGTAGGAAGTTGGTGATCAGGGTGGCGGCGGGGAACGACTCGGTGACGCCTGAGCTGAAGTACCCAGCATCTGAGACGAGCGTGATGCCGTTGATCGCCGCGGCCGCTTCCCGCAAAGGAACAGCAGCCCGATGCGGCAGATCCCCGACGAGCTCGTCCGCATTCTCGAAGCCGGCGTGAACGACGGGGCCGGCGGGATCGATGGATCGGCGCTACCGGCTCCGCCGCCTCTCTGACGGCGCCGTGCGGCCGCGCCCGTTCTCGAACCGCGATGTCATCCCGGCCCGGACGCCCCGCCTGTTCTGACCGCAGGACTTTCCCGGGCACTGTTGCGTTGGACGCAAGATCGGGCATGACGCGTCCCGGTGAGAGGACTGTCCGGGTGCTGTCT
>CAXMLU010000277.1:0-3317 GCA_964194255.1 uncultured bacterium | reverse complement strand
CTACCGACCGGGGCCGATGGCCGCCAACATGCACAACGACTACGCCGATCGGAAAAACGGCCGGAAGCCGATCACCTACATTCACGACGATCTGGCCGAACTGCTCGGCGACACCTACGGCCTCATGATCTACCAGGAGTCGGTCATGCGGGTCGCACAGCGCTTCGCCGGCTACAGCCTCGAAGAGGCCGACAACCTTCGCAAGGCCTGCGGCAAGAAGGTCCGCGCCGTGATGATGCTTGAGCGGGAGAAGTTCGTCGCCGGCTGCGAACGGACGGGATACGGCGCGAGCATCGGCACCGCGCTGTTCGATGTCATCGAACCCTTTGCCGACTACGCGTTCAACAAAAGCCACTCCTACGGCTACGGGTTCGTGGCGTACCAGACGGCGTGGCTGAAGGCCAACCACCCGGTCGAGTACTTTGCCGCCCTGCTCAGCTCGGTGAAGGACGACAAGGACCGGACGGCCGTCTACCTGGCCGAGTGCCGCAACATCGGCATCGAGGTGCTTGTCCCCGACGTCAATCTGTCGGTGTCAGAGTTCACCGCCCGCCGTCCGTCCGAGAGCGACCCGGGACGTATCCCATTCGGGTTGTCCGCCGTCCGCAACGTTGGGCACGGTCTGGTCGAGCGGATCGTGGTCGACCGGGAGACCGGCGGACCCTTCGCCGACTTTTACGACTTCTGCCGCCGCGTCGATCCTGTCGTGCTCAACAAGCGGACGGTCGAGTCCCTCATCAAGGCCGGTGCGTTCGACTCGTTGGGCCACTCTCGCAAAGGCCTTTGCCTGGTGTTCGAGCAGATCGTCGACCGGACGCTCGCCCGTCGCCGCGAGGAGGAGCTCGGGGTCATGAACCTCTTCGCCGACCTGGGCCCGGCCGGCGAGGAAGGGGCGGCGCCGATCTTCGACGATGCCCGGGTACCGATACCCGACACGGAGTTCGACAAGATGCAGCGCCTGGTCTTCGAGAAAGAGATGTTGGGGCTGTATGTGTCTGACCATCCCCTTCTGGGAGCGGAATCGGCCCTTCGCCGCCACGTCGACACGACCATCGCCGAGATGCGGGCGTCGCTGGATCTCCCCGTGGCCGGCCCGCCCGGCGCCCCGGCGGTTCCGACCACGTTCGGTTCCGACGTCCGCTGGGTCGGCGGGGTCATCACCTCCCTGGTCCGGAAGTACACCAAGAAGGGCGAGCTGATGGCCACGTTCACCCTCGAGGACCTCGAGGCGGCCATCGAGGTATGGGTCTTCCCGCGCACCATGATCGAGGTCGCCCATCTACTCGCCGACGACGCGGTGGTGTGCGTCAAGGGCCGGCTCGATCAACGCGACGACCAACCCAAGTTGATCTGCATGGAGCTGAAGCGGCCCCAGCTGGTGCTTGAGGGCGGCATCCCGGTGCGGATCAACCTGCCTCTCGCCGCCATGACCGACGGTCTGGTCGAGCAGTTGAAGCTGCTTTTGGAGAACCATCCGGGCAGTTCGCCCGTCTTCCTGCACGTCGGCGAGAAGATTCTCCGCCTGCCGGACGCCTTCAACGTTGATGCGAGCAACGGCCTGATCGCCGAGCTTCGCGTCCTGCTTGGCTCCAACGGGCTCGCCTCCTGAGCCCCCAGACGGTCGTTTTTACCGGAGACCGTCGTTACGGCCTAAAATCGGACGGGCGGTCACGGGGATCGACCCAGGGTCAGGCCGACAAGCAGGAGAGCCGTAGCGCATATGTCGATCGAGGTCGAGACCAAAGACTGCACCGCACTCAGCGATGCCGAGTTGGCGGAGATGGCAGATCTCTGCGCCGACGGGCCCGCCGGCTACGAGATCGGGCTGCTCTCCAAGCAGCGCGAGGAGTGGGTACTGATCAGCGAGGCCCGGGATGCGGGCCGCCTGCTCGGCTACTCGTTCTGCACCCTGGAACGCATCGGGGGGACGCCTTGCCTGCTGTGGGGCCTGGCGTCAATCCGGAGAAACTCCAAGCGGGACACGGTGCTCAAGGCCCTGTGCGGGAACCAGTTCCGCCGGGCCGTACTGGCATTCCCGGACGAGGACGTGTTGGTGGGCACCCGGTTCATCGACCCGGGGGCGTTCCAGTCGTTCAAGGGGCTCGAAGACATCGTTCCCCGTCCCGGTCACAAGGCGACGGGCGAGGAGCGGGCGTGGAGTCGCCGGCTGGCGAAGCGCTTCGGCGCCGAAGGCCGCATCGACGACCGCACGTTCATCGTCAAGGGCGACGGCTCAGCTCCCGGAGTGCTCGATTTCGAGACGCTGAAGCCCGACGCCGTCGACCCGGAAGTGGCGGCCTGCTTCGCCACCCTCGATCGGGAGCGCCACGATTGCCTCATCGCCTTTGGGTGGGCGATGGCCGAGGAGCTAGCCGCCAGGTACGGGCGGTAGCGATTTTGGATATTGGGTCAGTTTGAGGCGGACCCTGCACGGGCCACGGCCGAAGCCGCGTCCCGTTGGCTCCTACCGAGCCGGAGGATGTTGACAGCCGCGTTCACGTCAGCGGGCGCCTGATGACCGGCACGCTCGACATTGGAATGTGGCCTGGCTGAGCCGGTTCCCGGCGTCGACATGGCCGCATTGGGCGCACGTCTGGCTGGTGAAGTGGGGATTGACGGCAATGACCGTCCTACCAGCATCTTCAGCTTTGTAGGCGATCATGGCCAGCAACTGACCCCACCCGGCATCGTGGATAGAACGATTCAACCCGGACTTGGCCGCCGCCCCGTTCGGCTGAAAGCCTCCCTCCTGATCGGGCCGCGGTTGGGGTCGGCGCACCATGTTGGCGATGCGCAGGTCCTCATGGCAGATCAGGTCGTGCTCGTCGACCAGCGAACGGGACAACTTGTGCAACAGGTCGGCCCGCTGGCGGCGGACGGTGCGGTGGGCGCCGGCGACGCGCTCCACCGCCCGGCGGCGGCGGGCCGAGCCCCGCTTTTTGGCGGCCAGGTCCCGCTGGGCGCAGGCCAGCCGGGCGTAGCGGCCGTCGGTGACCAGCTCACCGGCGCTGGTGGCCACCACATTGTCCACCCCCACATCGATCCCGACCTCCCGGCCGGTGACGGGCAGGGGCTGGGCGGGCACGTCCACGCAGCGCACCGTCACCCACCACCGCCGACCCTGGCGGGCCACGGTGATCGCCTTGGGCGTGCCCCGCAGCGCGCGGTGCAGCCGCACCTTCACGTCGCCCACGCCGAGCAGACGCAGCCGGTTCCGTTCCGTGTCCAGCCGCCAGCCGGAGGTGTCCTCGTATTGCACCGAGTCCCACCGGGACGCCGGCTTGAAGCGAGGGAACCCCGGGGTTTGCCCGGCCCGG
>CAXMLU010000276.1:0-8371 GCA_964194255.1 uncultured bacterium | reverse complement strand
CGGGTCGAGTCCGATGTGGCTCGGCGAGTGGCCGGTAGGGCAGGCGGACGCCACCATGAGCGCGGCGCAGCCGAACGCTAACGCTTCGTCCGCCATCGCCGCCGCCCGGGCAAGGTCGGCGAGCGGCACGTAGCCGACCGGGAGGAGCCGGCGGTCGACACCGCAGAAGTCGGTGATGGCGCGGTTGTGGGCTCGAGCCATCCCGTAGGCGTAGTCGAGGTCACGGTCGTGTTCGACCGCGCAGAGGACGCCGTTGGCGAAGGTGTTGAACACCAACTGGCTGGCGAAGCCGAGCAGGTCCAGAGCCTTCGGCCGGTCCTCTTTGAGAAACGATCCGGTCGCCAACCAGTTCTTGCGCAGCATGATCTGCTCGGCGTCGAGGGCCCGGTACGCAGGGTCCTCGTGCTTCTGCCGGTACTGCTCGATGAGACTGTCTTCCCCCGGCTTCACCCGGGCCACGTACAACGGCTGCAACCGGGAGCGGATGTCCGGGTCGGCGTATTCGTCAAACCAGTCCGGTGTTTCGACCACGTGGGCGTCGGCGTCGTGCACGACCCGGCCCTCGACATACGGCATGGCCAACCCTCCTTGCCGCTCGGCTCGGCACAAGCGTACCGCCGGGCCGCCGCCGGGCCGCCGTTGGGCTGCCGCCGGGCTGCCGCGCTCAGCGGTTGAGAAGCTCCTTAAGCGCCCCGGCCTCGTCCACCAAGGTCACGGTTCCATTGGCACGCATGAGGGTGAGGAGCGTGCCCAGCTGGCACCAGAGGCTCAGGGTGGCCATGTTCTCGGCCCGGCGGCGGGCCTGGGGAAAGTGATAGCCGATTGAGCCACACAGGCCTTCGTCCCCGCCGTAAATGTCGACTCTGACCAAAGAGCCCTTGGCCTCGACCGCGAAGATGCGGACGTTTCCGACGACCTCGTTGACGTGGTCCATGAGCAAGCTCCTCCAGCTACCACAGTCGGCACTGAGCAGGCCGATCTGAGGAGTCGCCGGCCGAGCACTACCGTCTGATGCAGTGCGCACGCTGGTGAAGCTGCTAATGACGACGGTCCTGGGTGGGGTCTTCCTCGCCTTGGTCGCCGTGGCGATGGCCGGACCGGTGCACGCCCTGGTCAAAGGTTCGGCGTCCGAGGTGGCCAAGGACGAGACGAATCTGGCTGAGCTGTCTCAGAACTCGACCGTCTACGCCGCCGACGGGAGTGTTCTGGCCGTCCTCCACGCCGACGAGAACCGGTCGCCGGTCAGCCTGGATGCAGTACCGCCGCAGCTGATTCAGGCCGTGCTCGCTACCGAGGACGCCCGATTCTGGACCCACGGCGCCGTCGACTTCCGCTCGACGGTGCGGGCCTTGACCGCCGATGTGCAGTCCGGCAAGGTGAAGGAGGGCGGTTCGACCATCACGCAGCAGCTGGTGAAGAACGCATTCCTCACCCCGCACCGGAACCTCGACCGGAAGGTCCAGGAAGCGGTTATCGCCGTGCGGCTCGCCAGGAAGCTGTCCAAGCGCCAGATCCTGGAGCGGTATCTCAACACCGTGTACTTCGGCAATGGGGCCTATGGGGTCCAGGCGGCATCGGAAACCTATTTCGGTGTGCCCGTCGGTGAACTCACCGTTCCTCAGGACGCGCTCCTCGCCGGGATCATCCGTGATCCGGTCGACTACGACCCGATCGCCCATCCGAAGGCGGCTCGCGACCGCCGTAACGCCGTTCTCGACCGGTTGGTCGCTAACGGCCATCTGTTTGCTGACGTGGCTCAGCGCATCAAGACCGAGCCGGTGCCACGGGCCATCAATGCGCCCGTCGTGCCCAAATACAGCTACTTCGTCGAGGAGGTGAAACAGCGGTTGCTCGGGGACACGTCCCTCGGCACTACCGCGACGGAGCGATATAACGCGCTGTTCCGTGGCGGGCTCAAGATTTACACCACCATGGACCCCCGCTTGCAGCGGCTGGCCGAGGACCGGGTCCGCACCATGATCCCGACCACCCCGCAGGGCTACACCGGCGCACTGGTGACCGTGGACTCGGCGACCGGGAAGGTTCGGGCGATGGTCGGTGGTCCTGGCTTCGACAAGTTCAAGTTTGATATCGCCACTCAGGCCCTCCGCCAGCCGGGCTCATCGTTCAAGGTATTTACGCTGCTGGCGTTCCTCGAGGCGGGCTACGCGCCGAGCGACTACGTCGACGGTTCCGGACCTTGTCAGGTGAAGTTCCCTCACGTGCTGACGTACAAGCCGATAGGGAACTTTGAGGGCGAGGCGCCCGGCGTGGTGTCCATCACCGACGCCACCGCGTACTCGATCAACTGCGCCTACGAGCGCATGGCCGTCACGGTCGGCCTGGACAAGGTGGCGGCCATGGCCAGTCGCCTCGGGATCAAGACGCCCGTACCTGCGTACCCGTCTATGGTCATTGGCTCGGCAGAAGTCCATCCCATTGATATGGCCGGCGCCTACGCCACACTGGCCGACGACGGCGTCTATCACCGCCCGACCTTGGTCGAGCGAGTCCTGGACCGGGACGGCAAGCTGATCGAGAAGGGCGGCGACGATGGCCATCGGGTCCTCTCGCCCCAGGTGAGCCGGGTCGCGGTGCGGACACTTCGGTCGGTCGTGCAGTACGGCACGGGTGCCAATGCCGGCCTCGGCAATCGCCCGGTGGCCGGGAAGACAGGTACCTCCGAGAACTACGGCAACGCGTGGTTCGATGGTTTCACGCCGCAGCTGACGACCGTGGTCTGGATGGGAGCGCCGTCGGGGAACGTCCCCATCATCGTCAAGAGCGTTCGCGTGGTCGGCGGGAACTATCCCGCCAAGATCTGGGGCGCATTCATGGCCGACGCACTGGCCGGTCAGCCCATCGTCGGCTTCCCCCAGCCGAACCTCAACGAGCTCCCGGCGTACGCGTACATCAAGGGCACGCCGGGCAACACGGGATACGCCTATAGCTCCGGGGGCTCGGGTAGCTCGGGAGGCCCAGCGCCCACGACTACCTCCCCGCCCTCGGCGACCACGACGTCCTCACCGCCGGTCACCTCGGCGCCGACCACCTCCGCGCCGACCGTCCCCCCGCCCACCTCTCCTCCGACCACATCTCCACCCACCACCTCTCCTCCGACGACGAGGCCGCACTAGTGAGCCTCGGCGAGGACCTCATCGCTCTTCAGGACCGAGATCTGGCCATCGATCGCCTTCGGCATCGGCGGCTCACCCTGGCCTCTCGCACCGAACTGGCCGCCGCCGAGAAGCGCGCCGTCGAACTGGACGCGGCGCGGGCCGAGGCGCGTCGGGTCGTGGATGCGGTCGCCGCCCGACAGACTGCGCTCGAAACCGAGTTGGCCGCGACCGAAGCCCGGCTGGCCGAAGTCAACCGCCGGCTGTATTCGGGCAGCGTCACTGCCTCGCGAGAGCTGGTGTCGATGTCGGCAGATGCCGACCAGTTGAAGCAGCGGCGATCGGATCTCGAAGATCATCTTCTCGGCGTGCTGGACGAACGGGACCCACTCGACGCCGGCCTGGCCGAACTGGACGCGCAGCGCGAGGCCGTCGACCGGGACCGCAACCGCTTGCAGGCCACCGTGGCGGAGGAGGAGGGGGCGATCGACGCGGAGTTAGGAGTCGAAGAAGAAGCGCGAACGTCCCAGGCCGCCGCCTTTGGGGATCCCGCGCTTCTCCGTAGTTACGAGCAGCTGCGCGCGAGGATGGGCGGCGTCGGCGCGGCCCGTCTTGTCGGCAACGCCTGCGGGGGTTGTCACTTGGTGCTGGCTGCCCAAGAGGTCGACCGCATCCGCCGGCTCCCGCCGGACGAGCTCGTCTCATGCGAGCAGTGCGGGCGGATTTTGGTCCGGTGATCCTGTGGTTCGCCGGTGGGGCCCTGGCGTGCACCTGGCTCATCTTTCATGACCCTGCCTTCGACTACCGCTTGGTCGTATTGGGAGCACTCGTCCCTGACCTGATCGACGGACCGCTCGGCGGGGCGCGGGTTCTTCATTCGGTCGTGGCCGGAGTTGGCGTGCTGGCCGCGGTCATGATCATGACTCGACACCGTCGGCGGCTGCGAAGACGGCTCTTGGCCATTCCCATCGGCATGTTCTTCCACCTGCTCTTGGACGGGGCATGGACCACTCGCCAGGTGTTCTGGTGGCCCTTCTTCGGATGGTCGTTTCACGGGGCCCGGCTGCCCGTCGCCCATCGGCCGGCACTCGTCCTTGTCGCCGAGGAGGCGGCCGGCGCGGCGGCCCTCGTCTGGGCGTGGCACCGTTTCAAAATGAGTGAGACCGACCGGCGGCGGCGCTTCTGGCACACCGGCTACCTGGGGCGTGACGTCGCTTGAGATTGCCATGCTGATCCTGGCCCGCCATGGCCAGACGACGGCCAACGCCCGCGGCCTGCTGGTCGGTCGCATGGACCCGGATCTCACCGAGCTGGGACAGCGGCAAGCGAAGGCCCTGGCCGGCGCCGTGTCCGATGCCGACAGAGTTATCTGCAGTCCTCTGGGGCGGGCCCGCGCCACGGCGGACTACCTCGGCCTTCCCATCATCGTCGACCCGCGCTGGATCGAAGTGGACTACGGGATCTACGACGGCGCGCCTCTCCGGGAGGTGCCCGATGAGGTCTGGGAGCGATGGCGGGCCGACCCCGAGTTCGTGCCGCAGGGGGGCGAATCACTGGCCGACGTGGGCAGACGGGTGCGCGACGCCTGTCGGGAGCTCGCCGACGAAGTGAAGCAACACGACGTGGTACTGGTCAGCCATGTCTCGCCGATCAAGGCGGCGGTGGCGTGGGCCCTCGGTGTGGGCGACGAAGCGGTCCTCCGTATGTTCTTGGACCTGGCCTCCCTCTGTCGGGTGGCCGTAGGCGAGCACGGTCCAGCCTTGCGCACGTTCAACGAGACGGCGCACCTGGCCGCTTTGCGCGCGACAGGATGAGCGCCATGACTGATCATGACGCGGACTGGATTGAGAGTCGACTGGCTGAGCTGACCGTGTCCGAGAAGGTGGCACTGGTGGCCGGCTCCGATACCTGGCACACGCCGCCCGTGCCTCGCGTCGGCATCCCGGCCATCAAGATGAGCGACGGACCCATCGGGGTGCGGGGCGCCGGTACGACCCGGGCTTCAGCCTGCTTCCCGTGCGGGACGGCACTTGCGGCCACATGGGACACCGATCTCGTCGGTCGGATCGGGCAGGCCATCGCCGAGGAGGCCAAGACCAAAGGCGTTCATGTCGTGCTGGCGCCAACGGTCAACATCCATCGCCATCCCCTGGCGGGTCGCAACTTCGAGTGCTACTCCGAGGACCCCTACCTCACCGCCCGCATGGCCGTCGCCTACATCTCGGGGGTCCAGAGTCGGGGCGTGGCGGCCACCGTGAAACATTTCGTGTGTAACGACTCCGAGTTCGAGCGCATGTCCATCAGCTCCGAGGTCGGCCCGCGCGCGCTGCGGGAGATCTACCTGCCGCCGTTTGAGGCAGCCGTGAAAGAGGCGGGAACGTGGGCGCTCATGGCCTCGTACAACCGCGTGAACGGCACCTTCGCCAGCGAGAACGCGCTTCTATTGGCGTCGCTACTCAAACAGGAGTGGGACTTCGACGGCGTAGTGATGTCGGACTGGTACGGCACGAAGAGCACGGTGGCGGCGGTGGAGGCCGGGCTCGACCTGGAGATGCCCGGACCGCCCGTCTTCCGGGGACGCCGGCTCGAAGGCGCCATCGGCACCGGAGAGCTTGACGCCGCCAGCCTGGACGACAGCGTCAGGCGCCTGCTGCGTCTGGCCATCCGCACCGGTGCGAGTGTCAGCGACCCTGACGACGCTCACGAATCCGAGGTGGACGATCCCGCCCACCGGACCCTGGCTCGACAAGCGGCGGCCGACGGCATTGTCCTGTTGCAGAACGACGAGGCGTTTTTGCCGATCGATCCGGTGACGGTTCGGTCGATCGCGGTGATCGGACCGAACGCGGCCGTTGCCCGCTTCCAAGGTGGGGGCAGCGCCCGGGTGACGCCTCACTACACCGTCAGCGTGCTTGACGCCATCCGCGAGCGCAGCAAGCCCGACGTCGCGATCGTGCACGAGCCGGGTTGCACGATCCAACGAGCGACGCCCGTCTTTGCTCCGCCATCCGGGCTGGCCATGGAGTGGTTCGATGGCCTCGAACTGGCTGGCGAAGCCGTACACACCGAGACGATGAAGCGGCCGGCCGGGTTTTTCTGGATGGGCACGCCGCCCCAAGCCGTGACCATGGGCCAGTTCTCACTGCGCCTTCGGGGCCTGATCGCTGTCGATCAGGGCGGGGTGCACACCTTCTCGCTCATCAGCTTGGGCCGGAGCCGCCTGCTGTTGGATGGCAATCTGCTGGTGGACAACTGGACCCGACAGACGCGCGGCTCGTCCTTCTACGGCTTCGGCAGTACGGAGGTGAAGGCCGAGGCCGACCTGGCCGCTGGGTCGACGCACGAGGTGGTCGTCGAGTTCGCCTGTCCCCCCGGAGCGCCGTCGGCTGGACTCACCGTCGGCCTGCAGGAGCCGGTTCAAGGCGATCTCCTCGAACGGGCGGTGTCGGCGGCGTCGGCCGCGGACCTCGCAGTGGTGGTCGTCGGCTCGAGCGCGGAGTGGGAGACGGAAGGTCAAGACCGCCTGTCCCTCGACCTGCCCGGCCGTCAAGACGAGCTGGTGGAGAGGGTGGCCGCCGCCAACCCCCGCACCGTCGTCGTCGTCAACACCGGATCTCCGCACGCGCTGCCGTGGTGCCCGCTGGTGCCAGCCGTGATGCAGGTCTGGTACGGCGGACAGGAGATGGGCCACGGGATCGCCGATGTCATCTTCGGCGATACGGATCCGGGCGGTCGGCTGCCGACCACCTTTCCCATGCGATTGGAGGACAGCCCGGCCTACCTGAACTACCCGGGGGAGCACGGCACCGTGCTCTACGGCGAAGGCATCTTCGCCGGCTACCGCGGGTACGACCGCCGGAAGATCGAGCCGCGCTTCTGCTTCGGCCACGGATTGACCTACACCTCCTTCGACTACGGACAACTCGAGGCGGTGGTCGAGGACGGTACGGTGCGGTGCCGGGTGCCAGTCACCAACACCGGCTCACGCCGAGGCCGCGAAGTGGTCCAGCTCTATGTGCACCACCTCGCCTCGGCGGTCGCCAGACCGGACCGAACGCTCCAGGCCTTCGCCAAAGTCGAGTTGGAGCCGGAGGAGACGGCAATCGTGTCGCTCTCCGTCGATCGCGCCGCGTTGGCGTACTGGGATCCGGTCGCAACGCGATGGGACGTGGAAGCCGGCGACGTTGAATTGCAGGTGGGCCGCAGCTCGCGCGATCTGCGCTCCGCCGTCACCCTGCGGATCGAGTGAGTCACTCCGGCTGGAAGTGGCCGAGACCGTCGGGGTTGGTGGACCGGGGCGGACGCCACCCTCCGCCCAGATGGCAGCCGCCATCGGCGAAGAGGGTGTGACCAGTGATGTACCTTCCGTCGTCGGACGCCAGGAACAGGGCGACGCCGGCACAGTTTCCCATGAGCGCGGAAGGTTGAGGTAGAACGGTACCGTGCACACCTGGCCGGGGGAGTTTTTTCCGTTGGGAAGCTTTTTCGACGGGACGGGCACCAACTTCGCCGTGTTTTCGGAGGTGGCTGAGGCGGTCGAACTCTGTTTGTTCGGACCGCATGGTGGCGAAGAGCGAGTGGCGCTGCGAGAGGTGGATGCGTTCAATTGGCACGCCTACCTGCCCGGGGTCATGCCGCAACAGCAGTACGGCTACCGCGTGCACGGACCGTACGATCCGGCGGCCGGGTTGCGATGCAATCCGGCCAAGCTCTTGCTCGATCCGTACGCGACCGCGGTCGAGGGTGAGATCCAGTGGAACGAAGCCCTTTTCCCTTACCGCTTTGATGATCCTGAGGGGTCGCGCAACGACGAGGACAGCGCGCCCTACGTACCCAAAGCGGTTGTGACCAGCCCGTACTTCGACTGGGGAGGAGATCGGCACCCACGCACCGCGTGGAACGAGACCATCCTGTACGAGCTTCATGTGAAAGGGTTTACGGCCACGCACTCGAGCATTCCGCCCGAGCTACGAGGGACATACTCGGGCTTGGCTCACCCGGCCGCAGTGGAGTATCTGGGCACGCTCGGGGTCACTGCCGTTGAGCTCCTTCCCGTTCATCAGTTCGTCCACGACTCGCACCTGGTCGAGCGCGGCCTGCGCAATTACTGGGGATACAACTCGATCGCCTTCCTGGCGCCGCACAACGGCTACTCGGCCAGCGGGCAGTCCGGGGGCCAGGTCACCGAGTTCAAGCAGCTGGTGAAGACCCTGCACGAGGCGGGTATCGAGGTCATCCTCGACGTGGTCTACAAC
>CAXMLU010000275.1:0-5598 GCA_964194255.1 uncultured bacterium | reverse complement strand
CGCGTACACGCAGTACGGGCCACGGCAATAGGCGACCACGTCGCCGTCTTTGGGCAGGGCGCGTAGGTGGCGACGCAGCTCGGCGATAGGCACCGACCGGGCTCCGGCGATGTGCCCGGCGGCGTACTCGGCCGGCGGCCGCACGTCGAGCACCAGCACCTCGCCTCGTTTCAGTCGCGCCGCCAGCTCGGCGCGGTTCACCACCTCGACACCGTCGCGCTCGCCCAGGTAGGCGCCCGCCAGGCGCTCAAGGCCGGCGACGTGTTCGGCGGCCACATCGCGCAGGGCCGACCACAACTCGGCGACGCGCTCGCTGGCCAGCCCGTAGAAGATGCGGGTCCCATCCCGCCGGGTGGTGAGCAGCCCCGCCCGGGCCACGGCCCGCAGGTGATGTGAGGTGTTGGCCACGCTCTGGGAGATCTCGTCGGAGATGCCCTCCACCGACCGCTCGCCCTGGGCCAAGACGTCGACAATCTCGGCCCGTCGACCGCTGGCCAGCGCCTTGGCCACCTCGGCGAACCCGTCGTAGAGCGCATCCTTGGCGGCCCGGTCACCCACGCCATCAGTGTCTGCCCCGCCACCGCCATTGTCAAGCAGTCAAATGATCTCTTGATAAGCTCGCTTTGGGCACGCCCCATGGTTGGCACCGGGTGAAGGGCACCAGTACCTCGATCGCGTGTTGACCAGCCCGTTCGCATCCTTTGCCGCTCGGCCGTGATCCTGCTGCGCGGCGGCCCCACCCGCGACACGTTGATAGCCTCTTTTCGGTTCGCCAGGCAGTGAGAACGCTGCCCCGAATACGCCCGGTCGTCAACGGTCGCAGTCACCGCCGACTGCCCCTGTATCCGGCGCGTCGGACTTACTCGTTACAGCGACGGACGCTACGGCTGGAGACGATGGATCTCGAGCTCTCCCACGCCCTTTACCCCGGGTGTCTCGACGAAAGCTGGAATTCGGCGGAGCTCGACGAGCTCGGCCACACTGCGCCAGGCGTTGGGGCCGACGACGATCTCGCCTGGCTCGGCAAGGGTCTGCAGCCGCGAGGCTACGTTCACGGGCTCACCCAAGCAGGTGAAGTCGACCACCTCTCCGAGACCGGGATCGCCGGCGAGGGCCATGCCCGTCTCGATGCCGATACCCACGCCGAAGGGAGCGTCCTGGAGACTCTCTTGGATAGCCAGAGCTGCCTTGAGGGCGTCCTCGGCGTGGGCAGCACGAGGTACGGGGGCGTTGAAGAACACAAGCATCCCGTCGCCGAGAAAGCGGTCCACCACCCCGTAATGCTCATACACCGCGGCCGTCGCCTGAGCGAAAAAGCGGCGCAGGATGGACACGAACTCTGTACTCGAGGCACCGATGCTGAGCGCCGTCGAACCGCGGATATCGGCAAAGAGGGCCGTCACGACCTGCTCCTCGGCCCCGTGGATCCGCTTCTCGCAACGATTGCACAGTTGGGGGTTCTTTCGGTACGGCGTGATGCCGCGCACCCTCGAGCTGAGAGCCCACGGGCCCCGGATCCGGACCCGGCAGCTCTTGCAGCGGTCGAGAAGCAGCGGCAGGTCCAGAGGTGGCCGGCGAGCGGAGGCGGACACAGTGGCGGCGGCCTCGGGGTCGTACTCCTGAACCCGCTCCTCTTGAGTGTTGCGAGCGACAACGAGAACGAGGTCGGCGTCGCTGTCGTTGACCACCACGTGCGGGGCGCCAGGAGGGACGTAGAGGAAGTCGCCTTCCTCTACCTCCAGGGCGCGCTCAAGGTGGGCACCAACGAGGAACCGTCCTCGGCCGGAAGCGACGTAGAGGGCCGACTCGCAGTTGATGTGCACGTGCGGCGAACTGCGCAACCCTGGTGGCACGCGGGCCGATCCCATGAAGATCCCGTCCGAGCCGACTAGCTCGGCCGACACGGCCGCCAGTCTGGACATGCCCCCCGAGGCGACGCCATCGCCGAGTTCACCCTGCTTGACGACACGAATGCCATCCACGCGGCTTGAGCCTAGCGGTGGGGTATCGGCTCGTCTTCCTGAACGGCGGCAGGCGCGACCGAAGCGGCACCCAACAGCGCGGTTCGAATTCGCTCGCGGGCTCGCACCCAATCGTTCTCCGCGAAGTGTGAGGCGACCACGACCGGACGGCGAGTGTCCCGGCATCATGGCATCGTTCAACCGGTCGTCGCCGCAGTGAGGCCGCTGCCGCGATCCAACAGGACCTGGACCGCGGCGACTCCAGCGCCGAAGCCAGGCTCGCACCGAGAGTAGGGATCAGTGCCGGCTCTTTGGGCACAGGCGCCGTTCGGCACGGCCTCGGTTCCGGGCAGCAGGTTGTGACTACCCTTGACCTTAGCCTGTGAATGCCCTCTTGTCGAACGTATGTTCGACCTGATGAGGTGGTTTCGGGGTCATCCCACTCACTCAGCTCAGCGGTGGTCCCGAAATTGGCCGCACCATCATCTCGAAACTCCCCGCTGGGACGGGTCGTGCCGCCGAATCGTTGCCCGCGCCGTGCCGCTCGGCCACAGCAAAGAGACCGCTGTCGCCGGCTGGCGGCTACGTCTCGCCGTTGTAGGAGATGACTTCGATGCCGTTCCCGCTCGGATCCCGGCAATAGACACTAGTGCCCCAGCCGCGAGAGCCGAAGCGCCTGGTCGTCCTCTCCTCGACCGCGATCCGGTGGGACAACAGCCAGGCCAGATCTTCCGTGGCCGGGCGCGTTGTGCAAAACCCCAGGTCGGCGCGCCCGACCTCGTTCAAGGAGGCGGACAGCACGGAGACTCGCGGCCCGGCCAGGGACTGTGGACGTTGATTTGTTGGCCAGCCAGTCGATAGGCCCAGGCACCCAGAGGGTTGGCGACGCTTCGGGATTCTCGACAAGCTCGGCCTTAATTGCCGCGTAAAACTTGTTGCACGCCTCCCAGTTGTCACTGCGGATGATGACGTGATCGAACTCCTCCGTCGCCAGTGTTCATACGCTGCCACGTAAACCGCTCTCGTGCGCCGCTGCCGTCGCGCCGCGATGTCACAGAATGAGCCCGCCCGCGTCGCGTGCACTGCGGGTTGGGTGGTTCACGCCCACACACCGACCATTACATGTGAAATGGAAGTTGGAAAGGCTCGGCCGAGTCGTTATGCTCCCGGACGACCGGGCAGGACGATGTTCTTGCCCATCTTTCGGGGGGTGCATCGTGTCCGGTTTCGTGAGCCCGGCGTGGATGCCGTCGTCGTTACGCGAGGCGGCCCGGGCTGGGGACGCCACCCCCGGCGACCTGGGGTCAGGCGCAGCTTGGGCGCACTTGCTCGCCAAGCTGCAGGTGGCGTCGGCGACGGTGCTGTCCGACTCGGTTCCCCGCAACCCGGTCGACATGGCTGCGGGTTTCCGTCACCTTCTCGTGTTGCTCTGGATCGGAATCGACGACGCGCTGCGTCGCGAATCCAACCCCGTGCTCGCGGTTCGGCCCTCTAACACCGATGCGGTTTTCAAGTGGGGCATGGATTGCCCTGACTGTATTTACACGGGCTCCGGTCTTCGGGGCGGGGATACCTACCGGTTGTGGGGCAACCGTGGCACCGCGCGCTACGTGGGGCTCCAGACGATGGCCGGCATGGCGAGCACGGCGAACGTGTTGCTCGACGAGATCGAGCTGGCGCCAAACGGCGACTTCGAGATCATCCTCTCGGCCAATGAGCATCCTGGGAACTGGATGAGGATCGCCGACGACGCGACACAGCTCGTCGTTCGACATTTCTTCTACGACTGGGACACCGAGGTCGCGTCGTCGTTGTCGATCGAGCGGCTGTCGGGTCGGCCTCCTGTCGCCACGGGTGAGGTGGTCGACCCGCAGGCAGCGATGGCGCGCCAGCTCGTGGCGTTGGGCGACTTCGTCGAGGCGAATCTCGACTTTTTCCTCCAGTTCGCGCGACCGGAGCGGCCGAACACATTCAATCCACCGTTCGACGGTACCGCGATGGGCGCTGCCGCTGAGAACCGTCCGGTGATCGGGTCGTGGCGGCTCGCGCCCGACGAGGCGCTCGTCGTCGAGGTCGAGCCGCCACGAGGTCTCTACTGGAGCTACTCGCTCGGCAACCCCTGGTGGGAGACGATCGACTACGGCCGTCACCAGTCGAGCCTCAATGGTCAGCAAGCCGTCGTCGACGACGACGGCTTGCTGCGCGTGGTGATTGCGCAGCGCGACCCCGGCATGGCGAACTGGCTCGATACTGCAGGGCACGGCGAGGGCCCCATCATTCTGCGCTGCGTGCGCACCGATTCGGCGCCAGTGCCGACGACGCGGGTCGTGCCGATCACCGAGGTTGCGGCCGCGCTGCCTCCGGACACGCGGCGGGTGACGGCGGACGAGCGTGCCGCGGTGATCGAGGCTCGCCAACTCGCGGTTAGCCGACGGTTCGTCCGATGACGCTAAATGCCGACGAACTAGAAACGGCCGCTCGCCAACAGACTGGACTAAGCAACTTCGGTAACGGATATCACCGCGAGGGGTTGGAACGCCTTGTCGCATCGATGAACGACGAGGCCGATCTCACCGACTCGGGCGAGCTCATGCAGCGATTCCGCCTCGTGGCCCTCCTGGTGGCCCGGCTCGGCGTCGAGGATACCTACCGCGAGCATCCCGAGATAGAAGAGGAGTACGTGGAGGGACCGATCTTCGTGATCGGCCTGCCGCGCACAGGCACGACCGCGTTGAGTCAGCTGGTCGCGGCCGATCCGCAGTTCCGGTCCCTACGCCTCTGGGAGTCGGGCTCGCCGGTACCGCCGCCAGAGGCTGCCACCCAGCACACGGATGCGCGCATCGCAGCGACCGAAGCCGGCCTCGCCCTGATGAACGAAGCCTTTCCGCTCATGCAGGCCATGTACCACTCCGAGGCGACGACTGCGACCGAGTGCCAGGACCTCATGGGAATGAGCTTCCGGACCGTGCACTTCGATGGTTCCGCCCGCCTGCCGTCCTACATGGCTTGGGTGACCGACTGCGACATGCGAGGAACGTACGAATACCACCGGCGCGTGCTGCGGCTGCTGCAATGGCACTGTCCACCGCGGCTGTGGCATCTGAAGACGCCGGTGCACATGTTCGCCCTGGATGCATTGCTTGACGCGTATCCGGACGCGCGGTTCCTCTGGAGTCATCGCGACCCGGCCAAGGTCCTCGGGTCAGTGTGCAGCCTTATCCACTACACGCGTAGCTGGAGCAGCGACCGGGACGACGCCGCCGAACTCGGACCTGAGATGACCGATCGCTGGTGGGAGGCCGTGCGGCGCGCGATGGACTTCCGCGCTCGAATCGGTGAAGGGCGCTTTGGCGATGTTGCATTCGCGTCGCTGCAGACCGACCCAGTCGGTGCGCTCGCAGCAAGCTACGACCGTGTCGGCCTGTCGTTCTCGGACCAATCGCATGCGGCCGTCGCGCACTGGGCCGGACACCACGAGCCTGGCTCACATGGCTCGCACAGCTACGCGCTAACCGACTTCGGAATCGACACCGACGCGGTGCGAGAGAAGTTCGCACCGTACACTGCCGCGTTCGACGCGACCGGTTGAACGCCCCATCATCTCGAAACTCTCCGCAGGGACGGGTCCTGTCGCCGT
>CAXMLU010000274.1:0-2038 GCA_964194255.1 uncultured bacterium | reverse complement strand
GTTCCGTCTCCTGGCCAACGACGGGGTCGCGGCCGAGCTGACCGGCGTGTGGCGGTTCATCAACGCATGGGAACGCCAGGCCAGCCTGGGTCTGCGCGACCGCGACGCCAACGTTCTCGACCAGTACCAGCAGCACGACCGGTTGCGCGGCGGGTCCCGCGAAGAAATGCTCGACATCGCCCACCGGTCCTGGGTCCACGCCCGGGAGCACGGCGTCTCGACGGTCATCATGGCCGCCGACCACGCCACCGTCGACACCCTCGCCATGCGCATGCGCGCCAGTCGAGTCGAGGCGCACCAGGTCGAACCCGCCGGGATCGAAGTCGCCGATCAGACCATCGGCGCCGGCGACGAGATCGTCACCCTCCGCAACGACCGCCGACTCGTCACCACCAACCAACACTGGGTCCGCAACGGCGATCGGTGGCGCGTTGAACGCCGCACCGGCCGCGGTGCGCTCCGGGTTGTCAGCCTCGACGGGCGCGGACGCGTCCATCTCCCAGCCGGCTACTGCGAAGAACACATCGCCCTCGCCTACGCCGTCACCCTGCACAAGGCCCAAGGCATGACCGTCGACCGCGGCATCGTCCTCGCCGACGAGACCACCAGTGAACTCGGCCTGTACGTCGGCATGACCCGCGGCCGCGACGCCAACCATGCCCTCGTCGTCACCGACGCCGGAGAACTCGAACACCGCCGCGGGGAGCAGCTTCCGATGGCCAAGGAGGTCCTCGCCCGGGTGCTGGATCAGGACACAGCTGAACGAAGCGCCACCGAGACACTACGCGACACGCTCGGGCCCGAGAGCTACGCGCGGCTGTCAGCCCAGCTCGACCACGTCCTCGCGGAGGTCGGACGGTACGCAGGGCGTGATCCCGGCGATCAAGAGATGTGGCTCGACGACCACGAGCAGATCCGACGTTTGTGCGACGTCATCGGCACCGCGCTCGACGACCACTTCGGTCGACGGGACCGCCGGCATGCGGAGACCGGACTGCCGAGATGGCCGGGCCCCGAGCCGAAGCCGCCGGTGATGATGCTGGACACCGGGCCGGACCCGTGGTGAGGTCCGACTACGAGGTGCTTCGCTTGCGCCCTGCCCGCCGCCCGCGGACTTGGCGGGCTTCGTCCCTAGGGGCGGTGCGCTCCCGGAGCGGAGTGGCTGCCGCCGAATTTGCGTCGTACCCTGCACGGTTCGCGAGGTCGGCCTGCACCCGTGGATTCTTTGCCATCGCTGCGAGATGCTCGACGAGGATCTGGTGGGCGTACGCGTTCGGTCTGCTGCGCTCGAGATGGGCCACCGACTCAAGCATCTCAAGCTGCCGCGCCGTCAGGCGCAGCAGCAGTTGCCTATCTCTCGGTTCCTCGGCCCTTGGTCTCGACATAGATCGCTCCCCGAGTGGTCCCGGGAGTCAATATCGTATCTTGATACGCTCTATCCAGGAGGTGGAGCGCCGTGGGACGATGGTGGCCGTGGAACCGGAAAGAGAAGCTCGTGGCGAGCAAGCCTGAGCGCGTCGCTCTCGCATCGGTCCTCGCCGAGAGCGCGGGGAAGTGGGTGGCCGTCGACCGGACGACGAACGAGCCGCGTCTGATGGCTGACTCGCCGTACGAGTTGGCCGCTGAGATACGTCGGCAGGGGCTCCGCAACGTTGCGGTGGTCCGCGCTCCCGACCCCTCGGAGCCGGAGCTCGTCGGTCTCGGGTAGGCGGCCTCGTCGTGCCGCCACCATTCCCTTGGGTGTATCCGTATCAGGAGGACGGTCCGCGCCTCGGCACCGTTGTCCTGCGGCCGATCGTGCCCATCACGCTCGTCGGGGACGATGTCGCCCCGACGTCGCTGGCACTCGTCGACTCGGGCTGCGAACACGTCCTCGCCGCGCCGTGGCTCGCAAACGCTGTTGGAGTAGACGCGAGCCAGGGTCATCGTCGGCTCGACCTTGGCATCGGCGGTGAGACCGTTGAGGTCCGGTTCTCGGATCTCTCCTTGAGACTGCACCCACCCGACGGTGGCGATGAGGAGTTCGTCGAGTGGCGGG
>CAXMLU010000273.1:0-9890 GCA_964194255.1 uncultured bacterium | reverse complement strand
GCCTTGAGGAGGTCGTCGCCGCTCAAGTCGCCCGTCTCGTCGAAGGGGGCGGCCAGGCCGGCGTCCCTCAAGGCCCCGGCCATGCGGGCGCCGGTGCCTTTGCCGTCGGCGCAGACGACGACCCGGAAGCCATCGGCGGCCAGTTCGGCCAGCTGCTTGACGAGGCGGTCACCGTCGCCGACCACCGGGTCCCAGCCGCTGGCGAGCAGGGTGGCCGTGTTCGGTCCCTCGGCCGCGGCCGTGACCGACCAGGCCGGCGCGCGGGTGTGGGCCAGGAGCCGGTCGAAAGGAAGATGAAGACGGGGAAAGGGTTCTTCTCCGCTGGCGGCGGAGGTTCTCGCCCCCCAGGTCTGGGCCAAGGTGTCGGCCAGTGCGCCCTCTTCGTCGAGCACTTCGGCCGCCCGGTCCCGCATGCGCCTTGGCTCGACCAGCAGGACCTGGGCGTCGGGCCCGATCAGGTCGGCCAGCAGGTGCTCGTCCTCGGCCATCCAGGGAAGCCAGGACTCCATACCGTCGAAGGTGAGCCCTTCGGCCAGTCGCTCCCACTGCTCGCGTCCCCACGGCTCCCGCCCCACCAGTTGGTTGGCGCGGGCCCGGACCTCGTCGGTGGGGAGGAGCTCTCGGCAGCCGAACAGCTGGACTTCTTCCAGGTCGTCGGTAGAGCGCTGGTCGGCGACGGAGAACTCGGTGAGGCGGTCCACCTCGTCGCCCCAGAGGTCGATGCGGATGGGCGCGTCAGCGGTCGAGGGAAAGACGTCGACGATCGAGCCCCGGACCGCCAGCTCCCCGCGGTGCTCCACCTGGTATTCCCGGCGGTAGCCGATCGCGGTCAGGCGAGCCACCAGGTCGGACGGGTCGATCTGGTCGCCCGGGCGTACGACCACCGGCTCGACGTCCTCCACGTGGGGCCCGAGCCGCTGGAGCAGAGCCCGGACCGGCGCCACCAGTACCCGGGGGGCGGCGTCGCCGCCCTGCCGCAACCGCCACATGGTCCGCAGCCGGCGGCCCATCGTCTCCACGCTCGGGCTCACCCGCTCGAACGGAAGGGTCTCCCAGGCCGGGAAGCTGTCGACCTGGTCCGGACCGAGGAAAGCGCTCAGATCGTGGACCAGCCGGTCGGCGTCGGCCACCGTGGCCACGGCGACGACCAGCGGGTGGCGGCCCGACAGGGTGGCCAGACCGGCGATCACGTAGGCGCGGGCCGGCTCGGCCACGGCCAGGACGGCGTTACGGGATCCGGCCAGGCCGGTCAGCGTCGGATCTTGGTGCAAAAGGGTGGGCAGTGAACGCAGGCTCACGGTGTTCCATTGAAGCGGTTCTGGGCGGCAACGATGCCGTCGGTGAGGATCAGTTCGGTGGCATCGGCGGCCAGCTCGACGGAGACATCGAGTTCGCGCCGCTCGGAGGCACCCGGCCGGCGCAGGACGTGATCAATACCTTGCTGGCGGCCGGGAGGTTTGCCGATGCCGATGCGGATCCGCGCGAAGGCGTCGGTGTGGACGTGGGCCTTGATCGACTTCAGGCCGTTGTGTCCGGCCAGGCCTCCTCCGAGCTTCACGTGGATCCGGCCGACGGGCAGGTCGAGCTCGTCGTGAATTACGACCAGCCGCTCGTCGTCCTCGATCCCGAACCGGCGCATGAGCAGGCCGACGGCCAGTCCGGAATCATTCATGTAGGTCTGCGGGAAGGCCACCGCCAGGCGGCGGCCGGCGACCCGCAACTCGGCGACGTGGGATCGCTCCTTGCCTCGCTTGAGCCGGCCCCCATGCCGGGCGGCCAGCAGGGCCACGGTGTCGGCGCCCACGTTGTGACGGGTGTGGGCGTACTCCTCGCCCGGATTGCCGAGGCCGACGGCCAACAGGTCGGCGGCCAGCGGTTATCCCTCGCCCGCCTCGCCGCCCTCGGCGACCGGCTCTTCGCCCTCGACCGGCACTGCGCCTTCCTCGACCGGAGGAGCTTCCTCGACGACCAGTGCGGCTGGCGCCTGGGCGACGACCACCGGGTCCTCGGCGTCAACCTCAGTGGTGACACCTTCCGGCAACTGCAGATCGCCGACGCGGATCATGTCGCCGACCCGTAGCGCCGTCACGTCCACTTCGATCGAACTGGGGATGCGATCCGGGGTGGCGTGCACGGGCAGGCTGAACACCTGCTGCTCCACCAGGCCGTCCGCCCGGTGCACCTCGATGGCGTCACCGACCAGCTGCACGGGTACGTCCGCGGAGACGACCTCGTCGCGCCGGACCACGAGGAAGTCCACGTGGGTGACCGTGCCCCGAACGGGGTGGCGCTGGATCTCCCGGGCGAGGGTCAGATGGGTGGCCCCGTCCACTTGCAGCGCCAGCAGGGTGTTGAGCCCGGCCGGGCCGGTCAGGGCGTGCCGCAGCTCTCGGCCCTCGACGGCGACGGGCATCGGATCGATGCCGTGGCCGTAGATCACGCCGGGGATCTTGCCCATGCTCCGCAGCCGCCCGGACGAGCGCGTGCCCACGGGACGACCCAACTCAGCAACCAGGGTGATCTCGGCCATGACGCGCGCTCCTCAAACCTCGGGCAGGGGGACCAGCAAGTCTAGACGAGTCAGCTCAGGTTCTCCCCACCGAAGATCTCGCTCACGGACGTGTCCTCGAACACGGCGTCGATGGCATCGGCGATGAGGGGCGCCACCGACAGCACCTCGATCTTGTCGATGCGGCGGTCGGCGGCGAGGGGAAGCGTGTTGGTGATCACGACTCGATTGATGGGAGCGTTCTTCAACCGGTCGATGGCGGGGTCGGAGAGAACGCCGTGGGTGGCCATCGCCCACACCTCGGTGGCGCCGTGGTCGGTCAGAATCTCGGCGGCGGCGCAGATCGTCCCGGCCGTGTCGATCATGTCGTCGATGATGACGCAACGGCGACCATGGACGTCTCCGACCACGTCCAGGGCGACGACCGAGTTCGGCCCTACCTTGGGGCGCAGCTTGTGCACGAACGCGAGGCTGCTGTGCAGGTGCTGTGAAAACCGCTCGGCCACCTTGACCCGACCCGCGTCCGGAGCGACCACCACGATGTCGTTGTCGGATTCGGCGCGAAGGTATTCGAGGAGTACCGGCATAGCCGTCAGGTGGTCGACCGGGCCGTCGAAAAACCCCTGGATCTGGCCGGAATGCAGATCGACGCTGATGAGCCGGTCGGCGCCGGCCGTCTTGAAGAGGTCGGTGACCAACTTGGCTGTGATGGGTTCCCGGCCTGACGCCTTCCGATCCTGGCGTGAGTAACCGAGATACGGACACACGGCCGTGATCCGCTTGGCGGATGCCCTTTTGGCCGCGTCGATCAAGATGAGTTGCTCCATGATCGAGTCGTTCACCGGCCGGTAGTGGGTCTGCATGATGAAGACGTCCGCGCCGCGCACCGATTCACCGAACTGCCCGTGGGTTTCTCCGCTGGGAAAGTCGCTGATGTTCGGGTTGCCCAGCTCCACGCCGATATGCCGAGCGATCTCGATGGCCAGGTCGGGGTTGGATCGGCCCGAGTAGAGCAACAGCTTCTTCTTGGTGATGATCTCCATCGGCCGCCCGCCTTCTTACTCTTCGCCGTCCCCAGCGAAGAATGGACCAGTCACCGTGCCCGGTGCCAACCGGCTGCCAGGCCCGAGCCGGGCGAAGGGTCCGACCACGGCGTCGGCGCCGACTTCCGCCTGGTAGCCGACCGTATATTCGACAACCGCGCCCTCATGAATGACGCAGTCAACGAGACGCACCTCAGGGCCGATCTCGCAACGTTGCCCGAGAACCGTCGAGCCCTGGAGGAGGGTCCCCGGGTAGAGCGTGACGTCCGGCGCGATCTGAACCGATGCCTCGATGTAGGTCCGTTCCGGATCGAGCATGGTGACGCCCCTGCGCATCCACCGTTCGTTGGTGCGGTCGCGCAGCTCGGCTTCGGCCACCGCCAGTTGGGCGCGGTCATTGACGCCCGCGGCCTCCATCGGGTCGTCCACCACCATCGACACCACGCTGTAGCCGGCCTGGTGCAGAACCTCGATGGCGTCTGTGAGATAGATCTCGCCCTGGACGTTGTCCGGCGTGATGCGGCGCAGGGCGGGGGCCAGCACGGTGCGCCGGAAGCAATAGATCGACGTGTTGACCTCGTCGATCTCCCGCTCCTCATCGGTGGCGTCGGCGTGCTCAACGATGCGGGCGACGCGACCGTCGCGGCTGCGCACGATCCGGCCGTAGCCGGTCGGGTCGTCAAGGCGGGCGGTCAGGATGGTGGCCGCCGCGTCCGCCTCGCGGTGGATGCGCACCAGGGCGGCCAGCGTCGCCGGCCGCAGCAGCGGCGTATCGCCGGGGACGACGACCAGGTCGCCGCCGTCGTCGAGGTCCTCGTCCGGGAAGGCGGTCAGGGCCACGGCGACGGCATCGCCCGTGCCCCTCTGGATGTGCTGCTCGACGAACTCCAGGGCCAGGCCGGGCGGGGCCTGCTCCTGGAGCGTCTTGGCCACCCGCTCGGCTCCGTGGCCGATGACGACCACCGCCCGCTGTAAGGGCAGTTCAGCCAGGGCGTCGAGGACATGAAGGACCAGGGGACGCCCACAGAGGCGATGGAGGGGCTTCGGGCGCGCCGACCGCATCCGGGTCCCTTCCCCGGCGGCGAGGACCACAGCGGAGAGCGGAGCATCGGTCACAACGTCTGTTCTACCTCTTCCCCAGCCTCGTATGGTGACGCCCATGGATCCGGAGCAAATCGCCTACGAGGTAAAAGACCGCATCGCCACCATCACCCTCGATCGGCCGGACCAGCTCAACGCGTTCACACAGCAGATGGCGGAGGAGCTCATCGCCGCTTTCAGCCAGGCCGACCGCGATGACGACGTGCGGGTGGTCATCGTCACCGGGCGCGGACGGGGCTTCTGCGCGGGGGCCGATCTCTCCGCTGGCGGAGGAACGTTCGACCACGAGCTGAACGGGCAGGACCCGGTCCACCAGCACCGCGACGAAGGCGGCCTGGTCTCGCTGCGCATCTTCGAGATGACCAAGCCAGTGATCGCCGCCATCAATGGGCCGGCCGTCGGCGTCGGCATCACCATGACGCTGCCGATGGACATTCGGCTGGCCGCGGCCGGCGCGAAGATCGGCTTTGTCTTCGCCCGGCGCGGCATCGTGCCGGAGGCGGCATCGAGCTGGTTCCTGCCTCGCGTGGTTGGTATCAGCAAGGCCATGGAATGGGTGGCGACCGGCCGAGTGTTCCCCGCCGAAGAGGGCTTGGAGGCCGGTCTGTTTCGCAGTGTTCTGCCGGCCGACCAGCTCCTACCGGCCGCCTACTCCCTGGCCGGGGAAATCGCCGACAACACGTCTGCGCTCTCGGTCGCGCTGTCCCGTCAGATGCTGTGGCGGATGCTCGGCGCCGACCACCCGATGGAAGCGCACAAGATTGATTCGCGTGTTATCGACGCGTTGGGCCAGGGCCCGGATGCTCAAGAGGGCGTGGCGTCGTTCTTGGAGAAGCGGCCGCCGCGATTCACCGGCCGCCCATCGGTCGACCTCCCTGACTTTTACCCGTGGTGGACCGACCGGCCGTTCGCCTAACCCACGCCGGCGGACGCCACTCAGAAACGCTGCGCGACACGGAGCTGCAGCGGCCGGCCGTCGGGGTCGAACAGCAGGCGGTAGACGACGTCCGCCCACGAGCGCGTGATGTCGGGGTCGGGCGTGAATGGGTGGGGCCGGACCCGCCCGGCGGGGCGGGGCCCCGTGCGTCCCTGGCGGTGCCAATGCTCGAGCGCCTCGGCCGTTTGACGCCAGAGCGCGAACCCACGCGCCGGGTCCACCAGTTCGGGGTCGGACGCGGGCCGCCCAAGATGCTCGGCCCACAGTGACAAACGCAGGTTCCGGGCGAAGCACCGGGCCCCATCGCCGAGCCCGCCCGGATCGAGGGGTTCGCGGTCGTCGAGGTCGGCGTCGATCACCGCGCAGGCCAGCTCCGAGTCGTGGGTCCATGACCGGCGGTTGAGGTTGTCCGAGCCGACGGTGGCCCACACGTCATCGATCACGCACACCTTGGCGTGCACGTAGACGGGGCAACTGTCGTCGTTCTCCACGTCGTAGAAGGCGACTCGATCCCCGCCCGCCGCCCGCAGGATGGACATGGCCCGGTGCTGGGGGACGCGGTTGGGCGGCCCCGAGAAGTGGCCGTCCTTGTCGGGATAGCGGGGCACCACGACGATGACGTGCAGGTCCGGACTGCATGACAGAGCGACCGCCAGGAGTTTCGCGATCTCGCTCGACCAGAGGTACTGATCCTCCACGTAGACGAGCCGTCGGGCCCGGCGAAAAGCTTTGGCGTTGGCCCGGGCGATGCTTCGCTCTCCGTCCGGCGCGAACGAATAGGGCGGCCGACTGCACGGGTAGGTCCGCAAGACCTGCACGGCGTGGCGTCCGACGGGCGGTGGGTCGGGCAGGGCATGGGGCAGCGGGTCAGGGATGCGGTCACCGGACATGCGGCTCGACAACCAGGCTCGAATCGGATTGCTGTGGTTGAGGGGCGTCTCGTCGGTCCACCGCTCGCGGAACGTGAAGTCGAGATCGCCCACGGCCGGACCGCGCACGTCGAGTTGCAGGTCGTGCCACGCCGGATGCGAGCCGTAGCGTTGATCGAGCTCGACCGCCTGGCGATCTCCGCTGTGCTCCCGGTCGTCGCGCCGACCGTGACACAGGTCGATCCCTCCGACGAAGGCCACGTCGGCCCGTTCGTCGCCGGGGTGACGGAGGACGACAAGTTTTTGATGGTGCGAGCCGCCCCGGCGGACCCGCTCGTCCAGCTGCACCTCGCCGCCGGCCAGGTTGATCTCGGTGGCCAGTTGTTTGTTCTCCTTGGCGCTGAACGACAGTCGATCGCTATGTGACCGCCAGACCAAGCCGCGCACGTCGACTCCGTGCCGGCAGAGTTCCGAGAAGACGGTTCCGATGGCGCGCCCTCCGTCGGTCAGCCGCTCATCGGCGTCGCTACGCCAGTCCGTGAATCGCACCTGGTCGCCGTGGCCCAGTCTCGCCAACTCCGTCGCCAGGCAACCCATGTACGAGGCCCCGTCCACAAGCGGCACGACCAGGTTGCCCTC
This sequence comes from uncultured bacterium, assembly GCA_964194255.1. Classification (GTDB taxonomy): domain Bacteria; phylum Actinomycetota; class Acidimicrobiia; order Acidimicrobiales; family CAXMLU01; genus CAXMLU01. The sequence continues at coordinate 2,792 of CAXMLU010000273.1, read as the reverse complement.
CGTCCACGCCAAGCCTCCGGGTCTCCTGCAATCAAGGCTTGTCGCGGGATTGCCTCGCTCGTCGGCTCGCAGGAACCAGTCGTCTAGCCGCACTCGCCCGCCTCCCGGTCGCGTCGACGGGGACCGGTCATGGCTGCCGAGCGTCGGCGGCGCCGGTCGCCTGGGCGGCCGGCGTCCCGAAGTGAAGAACGCGTGCTCCGAACGCGATGGACGAAACGGCGATCCACGCCCACCCGAGGGCGAGCCCGGCCAGCACATCGGTGAGCCAGTGGACGCCGAGAAAGACCCGGGTGCAGGCGATGCTGGAGGCGAGTCCAACCGCGACGCCGGCGAGTACCGCTTTGACCCGTCGCGAGTGGCCTTGACCCATGATCACCGCAAAAGCGGCGAAGGTGGCCGCCGCTGCGGCCGCGTGCCCGGAGGGGAAGGAAGCCCCGCTGAATCCCGTCAGACGATGGATGTTCGGACGGGCCCGGCCGACGATCCACTTGATGACATCGACAAGGAGAAACTGGCCTCCGACCGTCACCGTCAGGAACCCGGCCAGTGGCCAGGCCCGCCGGTGGCGCCGTTCGACCAACCAAACGACGGCGGCGAGCGGCGCCAGAACAACGGCGCCACCGAGTTGGGTCAGCACCCGAAGCACGTGGGTGGAGAGGCCGCTGGCGTGGCGAGCCCCGAACCGGGCAGCGCCGAGATCGAGGCGGGCGAAGCCCCCGTGGGTGCGGACCATCACGAGCACCAGCCCGAACCCGGCCGCACTGGCCGCGAGGACCACGCATGCGAAGCTGAGCGCCATGCCCGTTGGGGTGGCCAGACCCGGCGCCGAACGCGCCGCTGCTGCCAGTGTTGGGTGACGGCGGAGCTCATTCCGGATATCGGCGGCTTCGACCGACGGCGCGAGGGTCCCGTCTCCGTGCCGACGCACGGCGATCAGCCAGGCGACGAGGCCCGAGACGACGGTTACAAGCGCCGTGATGATCATCAGAAGCATGAGGGATCTAGCGATTCAGTAGCCGATCCGCTCGGATTCCGCCACTTCGCTCACCCCGACGATTCGGGCACGCAGACGGTGATGGCCGCCGGTTCGATAGTGGCACACAGTCGCCGTCGCGCCGGACGAGCGCCACCATCGAGCTCGTACGGTGTTGCTCGGTCGAGCTTGATACGGACGTCTCGACCGCGGGTCATCTGGACGAGGGGAGACTTGTCCGGGTGGCCAGTCGCCACCCGGCTGAGCATGCGGGCCCACTGCAGCGACCCTTCGGCGGTGACGACGCCGATCTCGAGCAGCCCGTCGTCGGGTTTGGCGTCGGGAAATGTCGTGAGCCCACCACTCACCGTGCCCATGTTGCCGAGCAGCACACAGCTGGCCCGCCCCTCGAACCAGTGTGTCCCGTCCACTGCAATCCGTAGGTTGCGAGCCTTGATCTTCGTAGCTCGCGCGCCCGTCCAGACATAGGAGAGCCTTCCCAGCCGATCTTTGAGTCGTCCGTCGGCGTGCTTCATCATCATGCCGTCGAATCCGGCGCCGGCCATGACCGCAAACCTCTCGCCGTTGAGGACGCCGACGTCGATCGGCCGTCGGGCGCCGTCCAATGCGACGTCGAGTGCCCGCTTGAGATCAATCGGTACGCCGAGATTGGAGGCCAGCAGGTTGGCCGTGCCGGCGGGGAGGATTGCCACCGTCACGCCCGATCCGGCGACGGCGTCGATGCATCGCTGGATGGTCCCATCCCCGCCCCAGAGCAGAAGCAGATCGGCCCCGTCCTTGACTGCTTGCCGAGCCATGGCCGGGGCCTTGCGGCTCTTGGGCACCTCGTGCCAGATGGGATTCGCAAAGCCTCGGTCAGCCATTAGGCGCCGGAGCTCGGTGAGCCCACCACCGAGGGTCTTTTTCCGGTGGGCGATGACGGCAATCGAGGTCATTGTCGCGACGCCATCCGTCCGGCATGGGCCTTGGTGCTCGAAGCTCCCCAGGTCCGAATGGCGAACAAGGCGGTTGCCAGGGCGCCGATGCCAAGTACGAGCCCGGCCAAGGTGTCGGTGGGGTGGTGCTCGCCTCGATAGATGCGCGAGAGGGCGACACCGATGGCCAGCAACCAGGCAAGACCCCACGTCAGGATCCGGGGGACCGGCCGCCGAGTAGCGGCGGCCACCAGCAGGGCGATCCCACCGTAGAGAACAACGGTGGCCGCGGTGTGGCCGGACGGCCAGCTGTACGTGGAAGGCGTACTGCCGAGACGCGGAAGATGCGGACGGGGCCGGGCCACCACATAGGTCGTCGACAAGAACACCGCCAGCTCGACGGCCAAACCGAGGAACAGCAGCATCGCGTTGCGGCCCCAGCGTCGAACCAGCAGGACGATCGTCGTCACCGCCGCCACTGCGGCCACGCCGGCGGTGTCACCGAGTCGTGTCAAAACCGCACTGAACGAGTTCCACGGAGAACCGCGACGCGCAACGAACCACGCTGTGGCCCGATCGTCCCAGTGGCCAATCCGGCTGTGGGCGACCACGTGGGTCATCGCCGCACCCGAACCGATCATCATCACCGCCAAACCGGCGAAAGAACCGAGGAGCACGGTAAGGACGGCGAGGACCGGATGCACCCGACCGAGCCGCGCTCCGATGCGTGCCGACCAACTGGCTGGCGTCGGTTCGAGGAGGCCTTGGGGAACCCGCTCCCTGTCGCCGACCCAAGCATGCGTGTTGGTCTTCGGTGCGATTGCGGTTGCCATCACGTGTCCCTTTTGCCGGCGGGGGTCCCCGCCGATGCTTGGATCTACCCC